>NZ_JAPEID010000072.1:0-6154 GCF_028823755.1 Vibrio sp. VP6 | reverse complement strand
CAACTTTAGGAGGTTTGGTTTCTCGTCTGAATTACGCAACAAAGCCCATAAAATTCCAGATATAATAGAAATAAATAATCAACGGTACGGTAACGGGTAAATATAACTCTGTCTTCATTCTTTATTTAATTATGTATAGGCTCGGATTGAATTTGCTGTAGTTTGCAAAAAAATAACAATATTTTGTTGAAACTAATTACTGCATGTTACCACCATATTTGTCTGGAATTAGTAGTGCCATACAACAGTTTGATTCGCGACGACAGTGTTATAAGTTCGTTATTTATCTATACTGTTAAATGAGTGATTGCTAATAAAATTACTTAATGGTTAGGAACTTCAATCCTAACCATGAACGTAACGGACGAGATAAAAGAGTGCTTGAGGTGTGATCGCTCTGAACATAAATTGGAACAGTGATGATTTAACCAGCTAATTGCTTGCTTTTGCGCCTATTTCCCTGATTTTAGATAGGCTTATCCTAGGCTGGCACGCCAAGACGCCAAGACGCCAAGACGCCAAGACGCCAAGACGCCGAGATTCGCGCATGCTCATTCGGCGATTATCCAGTAACTCTCGATTTTTTGAACCCGATGTAAAACCAGTAAACACCATTCTGTTTCCACACAACACACTGATACGGGTTATTACCCGTAAAGCCTTTGTATTGCTTCGCATACGTGAGCAGCTTTGGCTGCTTTTTCGCTTTCTCTCCCAGAGCTAAATACGCCAGAGGCAGTAGGCGTCCTCGTTTTCTGTTGAACAGAAAACCGTAATAACGCACCATTTTAAAATGGTGCTGCGGGATATGACTTATGTACCGTAATATCATTTCTTCCTTCGTCAACACCTTCGTTTTGTACTTCCCATCTCGATGGTCTAGATACTTAAACACCGCCGTTCTTCCGCTGTAATGTCGCAGTCTCGATGCGGATATCGATGGGCTCTTCGGGTAACGTCCCAGATAATTTACCGTCTGCTTTAGCTCTTGTGTTTTCCTTACAAAATGGATGTTCCAGTAACGTTGATATTGACGCTCTAAGAAGAAGTGCCATTGGCGAGAGTCCTGGATGTGGTTTGTGCTCGATGTCGACAAGTTGAGCTCGCCTTACTTTTGTCGGAGTGACCGATTAAACATCGGCGCCAGTGGTATTCCACATGCCTCTTTTTAAAGTAGATAACCCTCCTCGTGTCACGGATAAGTGAATGTGCGGATGCCAGTTGAGACCGCGACCGTAGTTATAGAGTGCGCCGAATATACCAACTTCAAGCCCATGCTGTTTCGCCCACTTCAGTAGTGTGTCTGCCGCCAATTATGTTACTGCCACACGCTAACATTCGCTCAACGCAAGTGATTTGCCAAAGACTGAAGGTCTGGACGTGCTTCCAAAGTGCCTTTTCTCACGCATTGTCCTTTTCAAAAAGGAGCCTCGTTGCTCGCGGAATAAATTCTTTTGGGGTATGACGGCGTCTGCGACCGGAGTATTGAACCACGTAAAAACGTTGAGTGGCTTAGTTGGCCAGTTTTTCGCGATGAAAGATGGGCTCTGCTTCATCTAGGACGTGGTGCGTAAACTTATTTAGTTCAATGTGCTCTTTGAGTACATTGAACGCTGGCGTATCAAAATCATACTCAGCGCCAAGAGCTAAGTCGTCCAGTACATGATGCAAATAAACGGTTTGTAAACATGCCCTTTGTTGACCTGAGCCAGCTCTTGCAGCGTGCTTTTATCGTGAGTAACAACCAAGGATGCGCCGTGGCAAAGCGCGACAGAGCCGAATTTTACGGCATAGAATCCGAGTTTTACTTTTTTCATGAGAGTGCTGATAAGTTGAATTATTTTCGAAAGGGGAAGGATAGTGCATTCTGAATGATAAGAATATCAATGAATTAATGGCGCCCTTGCTCGATGCGTAGCATCGTTACCTTGACCAAAATGTGTTTTTATGCATCAAATGATAAAATAATTTTTTGTTTTACCCATGCGGTGATGGATAATTTTAATGAAATTATTGTTTTTAATGTTGATTATTCCTTTTGTGTGTTCGTGTTATGCAAAAGAGCAAATAGACTTAGCTATAAGTAACAATGAGACAATAGCAACTCTTTACCCTGAGTTCGATATGATTTTCAGCGAAAACTTTAGTGATACGAACAATGAAACGCTCGTTAAGCTTAGAAGTAAAACGGACTCTAATACGTTTAGCATCTATAAAATATCAATATTATTATCCAAGACCGGAGAACGTCGAATTTACATTTTTTCACCCTATTCTTGTAAATCCAGTTCAAGTTATACGACTTCCTACATAAAAACGGATAAAAGAAATATTTCTTACATGGTGTTTTGCTCCAAAGGCCAACTGATTATGACCCCGAGAAGTAATCACGGTACGCGATATCTTATTGATTTGTTAAACAAGGAAGAGACGGTTACTTTATATTTTCCAGAACGACAAGTGACTTTCGACGCCTTTGGATTTAGCTCCGCATGGCTAGGCTTTGGAGGGAATGCATTGTAGCTCATTAGGTGCTGCGTTCTTCTTTATTTCTACTTCTACGAATATATCCAATTACTTATGCTGTGTTTTGTGTCAGCAACAAAGTCCATTAAAGCGCAAAACAAAAATGGTGCCTGAGCGTTAGAAATGCTCAGTATATTGACAATCACTCATCAATCCATCTTTGAGCTGTTGCTTTGTTGCGTAAGGTTGCATTTCATTCATGTGTGCGGTGAGGAGCTTTATTTCTGAGTCGATGCGTTTTCGATGCCAGCCCATTGTCACCAACATGGATACGTCATTGGTTCTTACGGCTTCATCAAGTTCTGGTGACGATAAGCGAAAAAAAAAAGCTGATTTAGACCGTCTAATTTTCCAGTTAATGTCCAGTGATGGTGAAGATTTAGGGTGTTAAGTTCCATCAGTAGTGCGTTGATGCGTTTTACCTGTGAGATTGGTGCTTTAAATACGAGGCAAGGTGCCCCAGCACTGTCTCCGCGAAGGTAACCACGGTTGGCGTCCATCAATTGGACACCATGAAAGTGGCAGAGTGCATCAATAAATGCGACGAAAGCTTCAGGTGTTTCTGGGCGTTTGGGCGCTCGAAATAATTCATGGTAAAGCGACTGGTAAGGTTTCATGCAAATGCCTTGTAAGTTTGTGCCGAGCGGCATGATTAAATAAGACGAACCATGTTTGCAGGGCGCGAGAGATAAGTCTCTAATTCAATATGACGGATGTCTTCTCTGCCAAAAAGTAAGGCTAACTCCTTTCCTATTACTTTCAATGTTTTTCTATTCTCTGGTGTTTTGTCCATTCCTATTAAATTTAGGTGGACATCCAATACGCTATCGTCATCAAAATCGACAAGGTTATATTTCATCTTTGTTATCAATCCAAATTGGTTATTAATAAGATTACTTCCCCTCTTATTTTACGGTAATCAGGTACGATTGCCTCAATATTTTCGTATCCTCGTAATTCATTGCAAATCCAAGCTTCCATTTCAATTATTTGAAGCTTTTTCGATACGACTAAAGCTTTTCTGAGCAAATCTGCAACAGAAACTGTCTTGTTTAGCGCATCTCTCTGAAGCTCTAAAACTAAACCGTCCACTAATAATACCTACAGATGTTTGTAACTTACTACCGTTGAGAAAAATTTGTCCAAAATGTCAATTGTTTATAGTATCTGACAGCGATGTGGAAGTTAATTTCTTTACTGTCGCAATAGTCGACCTACTACACCCTAATAGTTCTTGTACTTGCGACCAGCTCTTACCCTCTGTAAGTAAAAGCTGAATGTTTTCTCTCAGCTTCAAATCAGGTTTTCGCCCCTGGTATTTTCCTAGTGTTTTGGCTTTCTCTATCCCTTGTGCTTGGCGTTTTCGCCTAGTCTCATAGTCGTCTCTGGCCATCGCCGCCGCTAAATCGATCATGAATTCAGTTAATACTCGGGAAATCATGGATGTTTGTTGATCGCTATGGCTGAGAACAGCGTGTGTCATCGGTTGATCGAGTACAACGATATTTCAACTAGCTTTTGTTTGAGTTCTTTCCACTGTTCAAAGGGGAGGTGAGATAAACGGTCGACTTTCTCGATGAGTAAAACACTACCTCGATGCGAGCCTTCAATCAAACGAGCCAGTTCAGCCCGCTCTAATTTAGCGCCTGATAATTGTTCAGTGTAAAAACTGGCAATGCGAACGTTGTGTTCGTGAGCAAATGCTTGCAGTTCGTTTTTTGCTCGGTCGGCATCTTGGTCTGTGGTGGAAGCGCGTAAATAGGTTTTTATGGGCATGGTTGCTTATCGCTGGTTCGATTTGAGTATGGTGTTTGATTTTGGTTTGCGTAGAGTTATAAATCAATAATTATCGAACTAAAATGTGGGGCGTTTTTTTATGGTTCGCATGAGGTATACAAGGGCATATTCTGTAGTTCAGTGCATTTTGTAGTGTAAAGCAAATGCATTGCGTAAACGTTACAGGGTATTGTTAGTGACAGGGCTTTAGAGTAGTTTATAACAGGGTATTGTTAGTGACAGGGCTTTAGAGTAGTTTATAACAAGGTTTTGGACAGTTCCGAGTTACGACACTTAGGGAATTCTGATTTTTCGGATAACTTTTAGTATAGAAACGCATACCATCAGCCTTCACATCGCAGGCTAAACTATCTCAACCACTTACTCTGGTTCCTTTAATTGATCTAATAAACTAGGGCATTTGGGGCAATTGGAAATAAGTTCTTCTTTAATAGAATAGTAATAGGGCAACCATATACACATATTATTGGATATTATGATGTCATAAGCGATTGAAGGAACGATGTAATTTCCATATTCGTTGTCATGCTTAAGAATATCTGACAGTGCAAGAGCTTCTGGATTATAGATATAAACTAGGCTTGGCTGTCTTGCATAAGCCTCTTCATCCTCTGGCATGTTAAAAGCTAAGTGTGTTGCTTTAACCCCATTTATAGGCTCGCGAGCTTTACACCAGTCTGTTATCTTGGTTAAGCTCTGACTAGATATCTTTCTAGGATAATCACCATGCTCTTTACAAGAACCAAACTCAGCAAAACTTCCTAGTGCAAACCTGTAGGATTGCTCCTCACTGATAAGAGGAAGACTAAAATAATTTTGCATTTGAGGAAGTGAAGTCTTACTAGTTCTGCATAATTCAAGCAACATCAACTGAAATTGATAGAGGTTTTGCTGCTGTCTATCAGGAAATCCGTGTATATCCACATTGTCCATTTTAGCAATCTTATGGCTTAAAAACTCAGCTTTACCATCGGAAGCAAATGCAAAGAAACCTCTGTCTAATATGAATATAAAATTTGGGTAGTGGTCACTAGAGTTTTCACTTGCATAGACTTTTAGGTGCTTAACAATAAGATCCCAGTTCATATCACTACAATAAGAAAATAATATTCCAAAACCTTGAGGGTTCAGCTTCTTATATGACCTAAGGTTGTCTAGCCCTGATTTTAATTCTTTTGTGGTTAGCTTTGATTTAACCTGAATTACACCATATGTATTTTCTACTGGATAAACCTCATACACGTTATTTCTATTCATTAGTGTGATTAGTTCATCCTCATCATACAAGACGATGTCCATTTCATGGCTAAGATGACCCGATGGAGAGGCTACCCTTACGTTAGTAGAAGAAACAGAATACTTTTTAGGTAAACACCCATTATTCAAAAACTCTCTGAGGATTGATTCTCTAGCGTTGCCTACATCTCGTGGATGCTTGATATCCTTTGTTGTCTCATATTCTACAATCATCTTTGCTTGGTAATTGTAGAACTCCCTTTCTAAACCATGAAACTCTCGGTCTTTAGATCTTAAAGCAATAGCTCTTTTAGCACTGCTTATGATTCGTTCACGGAGACCTTTCTCTTTATCTTCAAAGTTACTTTTCTTAGGCATTACAAATCCCAATAAAAATTTCAACTAGTCGCATATTGGGTTAGAGCATAACATAGTGAAGTAACATGCTCACATTTGAACTCGTCAGAGTTCTCATGGAATCAGACCGCATAATTTACTGTATAAAGTAGTTTCGGACTTGTTCAACAATTGGAAGTTAATTCTGGTTGCGGCTTTGTTGCGTAATTCAGACGAGAAACCAAACCTCCTAAAGTTG
>NZ_JAPEID010000071.1:0-6300 GCF_028823755.1 Vibrio sp. VP6 | reverse complement strand
CCGCCACCGTCGAGAAAATGTAGAAAACAGTGTTGGAAAGAGGCGGTGTGGAATGGCAATATGCATAGGGCTAATATCAGTCAATCACATCAGCTTTTGAAAACAGCCCCAATACCTCTCCACTGTCCATAGATGCGAATTGGTCATAACTGCTCGCAAATTCCCACATAGCTCCAGCAAGATAAGATAGTTTTTCACTAACCGAGAACTTAGTGTTCCCAGCGAAATAGATATAAGCCTCGTACAAAGCGTCTGGATAACCTTTTGTTGTATCCAGAGGGTTACTCTTATCAAATTCATAGTTACATTCAAAGAACTTCACTGGTAAACCATATTCTTCTGGTAAATCAACCTTAACCATGACCTTGTATAAGCCATTAACTCCCTCTTCCACATTAGTCACACAAATGATCGATCTGAAGTAACTGACGATATTACCCGGTTCTGTTTCTTCTGTTCGGTACATAAAGCTGTTACCTGCAACTATATCCCAATCGATATAATTGTCATCTGTGTGCTCGATTTCCCAACCGAAAGAATCAATATCAAAACGTCCTGTCTCTTTTAGTAGCTGTGATGAAATGGTTTTCAGCTCCGACTGTACGTTTAACACGTAGTGTTTAGTGGTCATAATTATCCCCTTTTTAATTTGAATGCTTCGCCACTAGGCTTGAATGTATCCAAGCCCAGAAGCGTTGATTTAAAGATGTAATATGTTGTGTTCGATGCTTTTCTAAAAGCACCGTTAAGGCTGAGTAGGAAAATGTAATTTAGAGGTGGTGTCAGCCAAGAAATGCAGATGTAGCCGCATCAGATTCAGCTTGCGTCATCTCGTGCCATTTAGAGACTGAGTCAAATTTGCTTGTTATGCGTTCATGTTCTTCCATCAACTGATCCATCTCGCTTTCATTCAGCGGGTCAAAATCATCGTCCATGTCAGCAGGATCTATTTCTGGGAGTTCTTCAACAAAGCTGTTAACTTCTATCGGAGCTGATTCTGGATACGTCAGCGGCTCAGAGAACGATGGTTCGTGAGCGGTTATGTCTTCGACATTCTGAGCTTTCTCGATTGCACGAAGAGTTAGCTTACGTCCGTTAGTACCTCGTGTGCCACCAGAGATAACCTCAACACCATGTTTTTCTAACTGCTCTTTCATACGGTTAAGCTTGGTACTTAAAGCTGACGCATTCTGAGGCCAGTTGCTTGGTAGACGGCGCATTTCTGACATGATGGCACTATGTAGCATTTTATGAACCTGCGTTGGACCGCCAGTAAAAAGTTTCTCCTGCTGAACGATAGTTATAATGCTCGCCAACAACTCATCATGTTCTAAAGCCTGCATATTCAGGGCTTCTTCCTGCGCTTTATTTACACCCTGCTGGACTGATTGATCGGTAATACCCAATACAGTTTCGAAGGCTGCTAGAAATGTATTGAAGTCACCACCTCGGAACTTAGCAATAGATGAAACATCGTCCAACATTGCCATAGCTTTTGCGGTCATACTGAGCAGCCACGACTGGGCATACGGGAGGATTGCACTTAGCTTTTGGTATATCTCTGTGTCACTGGCATAGGTAATTCGTGGTTTACCCGCTTTGATGAATATTGAACGAGTGCATAAATCGTATTGTTTAGGGAACTTAATCGCCGTTAATATCATTGGTTGGTGGAGGAGCGTTTCGACCAAATCTACATTCGTATAGAGTTTACGACCATCAACGGTGCCACCCGTTGCCACACTACACATACCATTGGCCAACTCGTCACTAATGCGACCACAGTTATCGAAACACAACATGTAGTTGTGCGAAGCGGTAGCAATAAGATCGCGAATATCTTTAGGCTGAGTCTTCACTTTCGTTCCATTTAGTCCCAGTAGCATAGCGACTAAGCGGGCGACTGTCGTTTTACCAGAGCCAGCATTCCCATGAAGGTAAAGAATCGGATAAGTAAGTCCGTCCGCTCTCGGGTGACTTAATATAAAACCTGCGTACGCCATGATGGCTACAAACTGGCCATAGCTTAGATTGCTGAAGAGTTCTTGAAGTTTAGACGGTATATCTTGTTGCTCCCAGCCGGATACATATTGGAGGTGTCCATTATTTGGGGCGTAACGGAAGGTGATATCTGTTTCTTTATCGCTAAGCAGAACTTCACCGCCAGCTAGAACCAATCCTCGACCGTCGCTACTACGAGCATCGAGCGCAACACCTTTACTTTTGTTGTCAACGTCGATGTAAGCATTGAAGATGTTCACATCTGCATCTGCATCTGCCCCTTCCAAAACCGCGTCTAGGCTGACAGTTTCCAGAGCTTTCTCTACACTTTTTACCGTTAAACCTTTTACGCCTGCAGCGCGCGCAGCTTTAGCCACAACCGCCTGACTAATTTGACCGTTTAGAGACGTGCTGTAATTTGTTGTACCACCAGCCACGACAAGAACTGGCGTAGAATTGTCGAGCGCAACCGCAGCATTGGGAAGGTTTTGCATAGCTTGTGCAAGGCTGTCACCGAGCTTACCTTCGTTCTCTTTTAATGCTTGTGTCAACATCACCTTAAGGTGACTCTCCACTAGTTGAAAAGGTGTTTTCGGTCCAGTTTTGTTTTTACTGCTTTTAGTTCGAATACTTAATGCCATGATTAATCTCCTGTTTACTTGTTGGTTAGTAGTTATTGATTACGTGGTATTCGCAATCACACCGTAGGCGGTAGCCTTTTCCGAGCACTTCCTCAGACACATCCGCCATCGCCTTTTCTGCTAAGGCATATGTCTCTAAATCTGTTGCATGAGTCTGGACACCGATACAGTCATGAATTGCAAAAATGAGTGGAATATTGATCTGCTCTAGCTTGATGCAGAGCTTACGCAGCATGTAACTACACACTGCCTGGACATAGAAATTTCGGATTGTTGTAACTCTCGTGTCGGCGGCGACGGTTCTTCGAAATCCGTAGACTTCTGCGAAACCTTGTTTCATCGCTTCCTTCACTTTTTCATCGAGATACGCATCGACTTTCTTGAAAATGACACGTAATTCCCGATCCCAGATTGCCGCCACTGTCGGGCTGACACCGAACTTCTTAGCTATGCCACGCGAAGTGATACCGTACAGATGGGCGATACACAGGCGTTTAAAATGCACTCTGTCTAGCTCAGTGAAAGCTTGAGATCGTGATTGCAGCTCTAGGTACAAGTCTCCGTTTTGATAGGCAGACCACAGTGCATGGTCGCCAGCCAATGCCGCGAGTGATGCTGGCTCCTGAGAACAGTAGTCCAACACAAATATCTGGTCGCCCTTTTTGGGGTGAAGCAGATGATTGCGTATAGTTTTTGATAGGTAGTTGAATGATGATCCCTTAGGTGCTTCTCTACCTGTCGAAGATCCGAACGGGTTAGGCCATTCGTGGTGTTTACCCCGGAAATCAACTTGCAGGCGTAATATATTTTTGTATCTCGTATACATCATCGAAAAGTACATTCGCTGGGCGAGATCTACTTTTACGTCTTTCAGTTTGCTCCGCTCTGTTACCAATGTCCCATCTGGATTTCTCGGCCAGAGTGTGAGTTCCGGCCCAGAAAGAAAGAACGCTGGATCACCTATTACCTGAATTCGATTCTCATCGTCGATGCTAATAAGCCCCATACCGATTAGGTGCTGAAGATTTGCTTCACCTGTTTCTAGGCTTCGCTGGTACTTCATCAATCTACCGAGATGGATAGGTATGCCTCTCTGGTAACGTCGAACGCAACTTCTTATATACGCATTGTCTTCATCACCATTCAGCACGTCCGAATCTTTAATCAATTCATCCAGTTTTCTAATAAGAAAATCTGGCGGTGGCTCACAGGTCTTATATTGGCTGAGGTATTCATCCAGACGCTTAGCTTTCGCTTTGTTCCTCAATGGGCTGCACGCCAATATATGTTTTGCTTTTGCTAGAACTGTTCCGGAACGAAACAGTTCCATTGCTCTGATTTCGTTTAGCACACAGAGTCCTCACTTATCTAAAGTTCAACACTATTTCCTCTCACTTTGAGTTATCCAAATTTTTAAAGAACACAAGATACCTTTCGAAAAGTATCCTAAAAAAGATATCATGAGAAAAAAGATTACAGAGCACCTCAGGATGTGTAAAAAATATCTTTAAATTTGATTTTTCTAAATAGAGAGTTAAAATAAGAAAACAAAACAGGCCGGTTAACGCCTGACGGCAGGACTAAAATGGAGGGTGGAATGAATACCTTTAAGCTAGGAAACCACACAAGCATATCTACTGTGATCGCAGAATTTGTTAAGCAACTTAGGTTATTTGGGGCTGATTATGTCCGATCAGGTTTCGATGTTAGTAAAGCTGACCCATCCCCAGAAAATCAGGAAAAAGTGGCCAAGGCTCTAAAAATCACCAAAGCCGCCTACTCAAAAATCGAAAATGGTGATGTCGCAATCTCCATTTACCACCTTAGCCAACTCTGCACGGGCTATGGCATATCTCTCGGCGAACTAATGTCCTGCGTCGATAAAAAAGTCGAACAGTTAGAAAGCAAGGGCGTTAACGTTATCAACGCGAAATTAGAACTCCGTCTCGATTACTTAAGATGGAACGCTAAGGTTAATGAGAAAGCGGAAGCAAACCTGAACAAAGCCAAAAAAGAGTTGAAGAGAACATATACCTTGTACTCAACCGAACAACGCGAATCTCTATGGCAAGAATGTCGCGAGAAAGCCTTAGCCGAACTAGAAAAAAAGTATGATTTAAGTGAAGCAATATCTGCTCAAGAAGAATCTCAGCAGAAAAGAAACTATCAGTGAGGCGGTGATCCTTATATATACACCCTGTTTTCCCGTGGGGGCTGTCTCTGTCGTCGCTGTCGAGTTGCTCCCCTAAAAAAGCAGAGGGTTCTCCCCTGCTTCTCTGGTGTTCAGTCATCTATAACCTCATCGGCGACAACACCAATTATGAAGCCAGCTATACCACCTGCTAAAGCACCGTAGGCCCCATAGTACCTAGCTCCGAGAGCTGCACCTATTTTAGCCGCACGAATACCTGTGTTCTTTTTTGATTGGGATGATGATTGTGAAAAGGTTCTGCTTTGCATGTTTGCTCCTTTGGGTAGTAAAGAAGGGCAATACCGCTCGATATCACCCTTAACGATTTAATACCCCAGCTTACTTAACTGAATCGCATAGATGATTTGCGAAGCTACGAGTCATCATCTGACTTTGGTACTGGTTATTTAGCTTCAATGTATTGAGCCAGAACTCATCCCCATCAACTTCGAATTGCATAAATGCTTTCTGCTCTTGATTGCGGAAATTCACATCACCTTCAATATCCACGAAGATTCGACCCGATTTGGTTTTACCTGATTTCCAAGTTTCATTGGTGAATGCTGAGTCGATCATGTCCCCTATTACGTAAGGGCAACCATCTGGGCTGCCTTCTTTAATTGTCTGGATTGCATCATCTGTATCCGAACTAAATAGACCTGCTGATGCACCAAAGCTAGCTAGAACTAACGCACTGATTAGTAGTTTTTTCATTACTACATTTCCTTATTAGATTTACTGATTGAAGAATTTGATAGTGATTGCTGTCGGTGTCGTCGGTACGACGTCAACGACGATAAATGGAAGGGTTATTTTGTTTTCTTATCTGCGAGCGCTAACAGCTCTGCTTTTAGCTGTTGGTATTCGTCGCCTAGTACGTGAAGATAAATTGATGATTCGGACTTTTGGGCTAGACCTAAGTCTCTAACTATTGAGGCGCAAAACCCTAGGTTATTAGCTGAACCTGTGGGATATAGGGATTTATAGACCTGACTTTTCCATGGGGTGTCACCTTGAGATTCGATCAACTGGAATAGTTCGTTAAGTGGAACCCAGTGTTTTGAATGCAATCCTGCCCCGCCACTTTGTCCCGCAATACGAAAGTAGAGTTGATCATCTTCACTGTTTTGAGCAATCTCGTAGAGCACCATTCCTTGGGCCTTCGCTCCTAGTTTGGGTGCTTCACCTGTTTTGAGAATGGTAGAGAATGGATTGTCTTCTGGTGTGGTTCTAGATGTATCAACTTCTGAATTCTTCCTGCTATTTTTGGCTTGGTTCATAGAAATTCCTTTATATGTCGAACTGGAAAGAAGAATACTCTCACCGGACTAATCCAGTAAAAGTTATTACAATTCAATAATATAAATTCGATTTTCAGCTTAATACGACTAAGAGTTTTTCCTGTCTTTTCCGGTACCGTTCCTGTCTTTCCACCCAAACTTAACCCCATTTTCTCGACGGTGGCGG
>NZ_JAPEID010000070.1:0-6472 GCF_028823755.1 Vibrio sp. VP6 | reverse complement strand
CAGTCGCTCAACTTTAGGAGGTTTGGTTTCTCGTCTGAATTACGCAACAAAGCCTATCAACATAACCAGATCGACTTGCAACTTCATCAATTGACAACTTTGTTGACCTCAACAGTTCTTTTGCAAAAGATAAACGCCCTAACTGAATAAACTTTAGCGGACTGATGGATGTCGCCTCTTTAAATCGGCGTTTTAACTGCCGTTCTGATAAGCAAGCTTCATTCGCTAAATCACTGATAGAGACGATGTCTAGATCCGTGGTGAGAATCCATTTTTGGATTTTTAAAATCAGCTCATCTCTGTGTTGCATGTAACGGAAAACATCACAGTATGAATGAGAGTTTCCACTGCTCTCTATTGTACTTAAAAACTGGTTACCAAGGTTTCGAGTGTGCTTTCCAAAATACTCTTCTACTATTTCCAGCATCACACTTGAGTGAGAGTAAGGTCCAGACGAAAGATAGACGTTTCCGTCAATGAGTGCTTTCTGCTCAGTCATGAGCATTATCTCAGGGAACAGTTCGCCAAAGAGGTGGGCGAAGTAAGAATGCATTACAGCTTTGTTTTGCTGCAAAAGACCAGCTTTCGCGACGACAAAAATACCAGTGTCAATTGCAACTATTTTGCTGCCTTTTAGGTGTAACTCTCTGATCCAATCGAACAATGCAGGATCGATATTATCTAACGATTCTAAAGGATCGCCAATTGAGCCAATGATTAATATGTTTGTAAAATCAAATGATTGCCATTGTGCGGTGGGTTGAACGCTGATCCCCCCTCGACCAATTAACGGCCGATTGTTTGGCGTAACGACGTGTGTCATGAAACCTTGGAACTCTGCAAACTCAGCAGCTGTTTCCAAGATCTCTAGTGAGCTTATTATTGATGCAAAATACCTCCCTGTCGGAGCAAGCGCTACGACACGGAGGTTTTTCTTATTGGTTTCCTTCAATCTTCATTCATCCTGCGAATATAAGACGATGAATTATAATATCTTTCTACCAAATATCATTTCTTATTACGAATCTATACAAATTATTAACCTTTGTTCTTAGGCTAATCAGCATCATACATAGAGTGACCCACAGCCCCATAGAGCCGCCTTCTTCACTCTTGCCAGGATCATTTTCCACAACGACTTCTTGCTTAACGACCATAGCAACGTTCTTAGTAATAATTGCACCATCTTTGTCGTTTACCGTCACTTCAAACGTCAGCTTTTCACTTTTCTCACTCACTTTTGGTAACGTCACTTCTACACTTGCCGTGTCCGTGGTGGCAAACTGAGCTTTAGTCCCAGAAACTTGACGCCATTTGAATGAGTGATCCGTTGAATCAACGTCTTTTAAGCCAAGTACAGATAGTGTGACTTTTTCGTTTGATAGGCCTTCTTTACGACTCGCTTCAACAGCGAAGATCGGCTCATCATTAACCGCTTCGACCGTAATTACAGCCATAGCTGTATTAGATTCACGTCCGTTTTCTTTCACAATAGAAAACTCAAACTGGTCATTACCAAAGTAGTTTTCCTTACTTTGGTAGGTATTCCCATCAATCTTGCCGTGCATCGGCGGCTTTTTAATGACGATGGTGTCCCCTTTCTCTAGTCCTTGTTGCTGATGTAAGTTAAGTTCCAGTGGCGTATCTTCTAGCGCTTTGTATTGAAGACTATTCGCGGTGATTTCTGGAGAATTGATCGTGATGACCACCTCACCTTCTGCTGTCGTCCCAAAATCGTCAGACACTTGATACTTCATTACTGCTCGTTGTTCTGGAATGTCCGAAACAGGAACAGAATAGTGGATTTTTTGTCCTGAGATTTCAGCGCTACCAATCGAAGGCTTTGATGTGATCTTATCTAGCTTCAATGTGCTATTCGCATCCGATGAGTGGTCATTCGCCAGTACATCAATCGTAATACTTTCACCGCTTAATACGGTGACGGAATCCGTTTCAACCGTAATACTAGGTTTCGCCTGAGGTTTTTCTAACAAAGCAGCAAAAGGATAGTTACGGCCACGCCCTTCGCTTAATCCGCTCGTCTTGTACGAACTGGCATTTCCATAGAACTGCTTCTTTTTCTCTCCGTTAGACAAATAAGCGTCCAAGAATGAATAGCTATATTCTGGCTTAGCGTTTTCTAGCTCAATGACCAACAACTGCTCACCTTCATCGATATCAAATGGTGATGCAAACATAACTCGACCACCAAACGTAGGAATCACCCCCGATGACACTTCAACTTGAGTGTCAACGTTAATAGACGCATTCCCCCAACGGTTTGTAGTCAGGTCATATTTAAACATGCGATAACGCATCTCGGAGTTTGGTAGGATTGGCTTAGCAAATAAGTAGAAACCAACCAAAGATTGGTAACCGTCGTTGTTTTCTAACCCAAACCCTATCGTATTGTTGCGGCTGTCTTCATACACGTACGTCCTTGAAAGTGACGTTATCCAAGCCGATTTATTCGTCGATGAAGGAATAGACGCTCGTAACGTGCCGCTTTGATCTGTACTGGCGATATCATTAATCGAGATATTGGTTTCCCGGCCACCGGTGATGAGTTTTAAAGAAGGAGTTGTATCGTCCGAAATAGTTACCACATTGCTTGAGCCCGGGAACACATCACCTTGATCTGACCAGCCACGAGTTTGTAGTTCATCCAGACCGTCCGCTTGGAATACCTGAACTTGCATTGGCCCTGTGTCATTGAAACGGTTGTCGATACTTACGGCCGTGATCAAAAGACCTTCACCTGACAACGCACGGTCGTATTCCGTTTTTCTTCTGTTTTCGAAGTAAGCTCTTGGACCTTGCTGTTTCAAATACGGATCGAGATACACCACACCCTCGCCTTGACGAGTCTCGATTGTGCTAGAACCCGACGCTTCAATCACTTTCGGCTTGATGAAACCAGCAGCTTCCTTACTCCATGCCAACATATTGACCGGCGTTTCCCCTGCATACGTATCACCTTGTTTACTTGCCCAACTTCCGCCACCCATTAATCCCCATTGGCCAACAGAACCGGAATGTTTGTAGGAGTACAAATCAGGTAGACCAAGCATCAAGTGTCCAAGCTCATGGGCAATCACGCCCATCGTAGATTGATGGTCTCCTTGGAAGTCAGCAAACAAGCAGTAATCTCGGATGGTCTTTCCATCGATCTCAATCGCATTATGACTATAACGATGAGGCCAAATGTACGGCGTATTTACCGAACCGGCAGATTTGTCATACCCCGCAAATACAAACATCACAGACAATTCGTCAGGTGTGATTTTGTCGTCGTTATTCAAATCGTAAGTAGACAAATCCACATAACGGTCTAACTTGTCGTAAGCAGCTTTAAAAGCCTCATTTAGCTTACTGTCACAAGTCGCATCATTTTTTGAGTGGCAGTTCGGGTGAGCGATATCCAACGTAAGGTCGATGACACCATCGTTCGCTGTACCTTCCGTTTCTTTCGCAGGCTCTACGATGTAACGTCCGTAACTATTCTTACTGAAGTAGTCTTTTACACTTTGCTGATTATCACCAAAAATCACATTGGTGAAGTCATTCACAAAGTCTTGGTTGTTAAAGCTCACCTGAACAACGAGCAAAGGTTGGTGCGTGGGCTCATTTGTTGCGTTTAGTGCTCGAATGGGAGTTTGCTCAAGATATGGCTCATTCATCGGATAAACGTGCTCAGACTGCAATAAAGAAGACGTCGGGGTGACGCGTTCTTTTAACAGCTCTCTGACTGCTTGTGGCATTTCTAATTTGGCTTCAACCCCAAGAGAAGTGACGACAAAACGCCCATCAACAATTTCATGATTACCATAAAACCACCCTGTCTCTTCATCGTAGACATAAATAATGCCTTCTCTATCTTGATACCAGAAAGATTCTTGATCGCCATAAAGTTTTAATTCTTTCTTTGAACCATCATTTAACTGAAATTGATGCCAAGTTGGCGCAGGCAGCGTATTGGCATGAGCAAAGGAAACCATCAAAGTGCTGATGATTGGAAAATATATTTTTTTCATATACCCGTCGACTAAAATAAAAACCAAGCGTTATGTATATCAAAATCAATTTTTCCTTCCCAATTAACATTTCTACTGAATTTATAAATAATAGTTATTTGTTCAATATCACATAAAAATAGGCGTGTTGAGCATAATACATTTTTATCTAGCCATTAAATTCTATTATTTAACTATGCATCAGTAAAAATATATATTTGACGCCCATTTCAAATACAATACTAATTCTATGAAAAATATTAAAACTGCATGTCTTCTATTATCCATGCTTGGTGTTTTAACTGGATGTGGTGGTGATGATTCTTCCGGTGGAGTCAAGACTGTTCCCGTCGTTGGCGTAGATTCTGGCGACAAAAACGATGACAACGCTGACGTAGATTCAACTGTGGATGACGATACAGATACAGATACAGATACAGATACAGATACAGATGATGACAGTACCGTCGATGATGATTCCACGAAAGACGACGATACCACTGACGATGACACCGTGGTAGATGACGATACCGAGCTTTTCCCACATAAAGGAAAATGTACTGTTGAAGATTTTACGGTTGACCGAGTCAATATCGAATCAAGAGTCGCAAACAGTGACTACGAGTGCATGAGAACGTGGTTTTCTCCATCGTTAGAGCAAGCAGACGTCGTCTTCAGTACCATGAGCATGAGTCGAATTACTGGCGGATTAAAAAAGGCAATTGAAGCTTATAAAGGAACAAAAGAGCAAGCTCAGCAAATATACTATTTAGGTGAGTTCATTAAGGCAGCTTACAAAAACCGACACGATACCTTTGCCAAAAAGTTACTACCTTTCCCATCCGAATTAAGCGTAGATATTGCCAATACCATTCAACAATTTTTGCGCTCACCACACGCTCTAACTGACGGTCGCGAACAGCAAGAAGCGCTCGCATCCATGTTGATTGTTGTTGATAGTATTCGACAACTCGCCATCGCCGCACCCGATGTTTTCGCTATTCTTGATAGCTTTTCAGCGGATAAAAGCGACAGCTATTACTACCGTAAAGCCATCAACAATATCTTTGTCGCTATGGCTGGACACTCACAAACCAAAGCGTTTTACGATGTGATTGAATCTGACTCAAGTTATATCCATCGTTTGAGTGGTTTTATTACCAACAACGAATGGGCGATAGGCACGGATTCTGAACAACTACTTGGCAATGCCGCGCGAGAGCTCGCTAGGCTGATAAAAACTGAAGATGCAGAGACAAAAAAAGTCGTTGTCGACACTTTAGATTCTTTGTTAAAGCGCTACCCGCTAGGCGGTAAGTCAGACAGAATTTGGGTTGGCATCGCCGAAATGGTTGACGCTTATGCATCAGATTATCTTGAGCAGCTAGGGCTAAGTAACTCAAAATCTGTATTAAAGCAGCGAATAATGACATTCAGTTATGATTGTCGCGGACCCGCGCGAATTCTTGCTCAAGAGATGACAGAAGCTCAAGCAATAACAAGCTGCGAAACATTAAACCTCAAAGAAGATGACTTCCACCAAACTGTTAATACCGGATATCAGCCTGTCGCTGATGATCATAGCGATAGTGTCGATGTTATTGTTTTTAAAACCAAAAGTGACTACTCAACCTACTCCAGCTTCCTTTTTGATAACACAACCAACAACGGCGGACAGTTCCTTGAGCGAGACCCATCAAAACAAGGAAATGTACCTCGATTCGTCGCTTATCAAAACGGATGGGACGACGACTTTTCGATTCTAAACTTAGAGCACGAATATGTGCATTATTTAGATGGTCGATTCAACCAATACGGTGACTTCCACGACACAATGCGCGAAGGCAATATTGTGTGGTGGTTGGAAGGTTTTGCTGAATACATGTACTACAAAGAGGGCTACAATGCTGCTCTAGTACTTGGCAAAGAAAAGACGCACACATTGGCAGACGTGTTCAGTACGAACTACAGCGACGGTTTAAACCGCGTGTACCGCTGGGGCTACTTAGCTGTGCGCTTCATGATAGAGAAGCATCCTGAAGACGTTACTGAACTGTTAGGTTACTCGCGTACCGGCCAATACAAAGAGTGGGTAAAACTGCTTGAACGATTAGGGCCTGCTTACAATACCGAGTTTCATTCGTGGCTGGATGAGGTGACGAAAGACATTGACGATTCGGATATTTCTCAGCCAAAACCGAAAGAGAAGCCTAAGAAAATCGAACTCAATACCAGCATCCAAGTAAGCGGTAAAAAGTTCTCTGAAACGCTCTTCTTTGTCGATGTTTCAGAAAGTTATAATCAACTGGAAGTGTCTATCTCCGGCACTGGTGATGCCGATCTATACGCTTGTTACGACAAAGTATGCCACTACTTCGAGTACGAATGGTCGAACTACACCCATGGCAGTAACGAAATGATTTCAAGGCTTTGTTGCGTAATTCGATGGAACTAAATCA
>NZ_JAPEID010000006.1:0-191823 GCF_028823755.1 Vibrio sp. VP6 | reverse complement strand
CCGACCCAGGGCCAGAAGATACGGTTACGGTAACTATGACCGGTCCAGCGAATGTCGTAGAAGGTGACACCACCACGGAGTACACCGTGACGCTGAGCGATCCGGCGCCAGTCGGTAGCATCGTCACGCTCGCTTACAGCTACACCACCGCGTCAGGTGATGACATCACCGAAACCACTCAAGCGATTATTGGGGCGGATGGCGTAACCGCCACGTTTACCATTGACACTGTCGATGATTCCGATGACGAGCCGGATGAAGTCTATCGAGTTAGTGTGGCTAGTATTGTCGATGGTGACGACAATCCTATTTTCGAGGCGCTTGACCTCACTAATGCGTATGTTGATACAACCATCATCGATAATGATGAGCCGAATACGCCGCCTACTGTTCGTAACTTCAACATTCTACTTGATGTAGAAGACGGTTTGTTCCCAATTCATGATGTAGATTTTGATGGAACAACAAGTGGTGGTGAGCAGCGAGTTGAAGACCTTGAAGATGATGCAGTGACAGCGAATGATGACGATATCCAAATCAAAGTTATTGACCTTCCAGATTATGGGGAACTCTACTATGTAGATGGTAACGGGCAAGAAGTTGTTATCGATGGGTCATCAATATTTGCAGAGAACACTGACGTTAAGTATCGTCTGACCGCAGATTTTTTTGAAGATCAACGTTTTGACTCAAATGATTTACTTGAAGAGTTCGACAAAGATTTTCTGGCTGATTCTGTAGATGTCAATGGTTTGAGCTTCTATGGTGGCCAAATTACTATTTCAGGCAATGATATCACCTTCGACTCTAACGCTCAGGTCAAGGTCGATTTTGCGAACCAGCAAGTTGGTTTGGTCGTTGTATCTCCTGGTGAGACTGGGAATGGGGATGAGATCAGCACTCACGAATATGTTGCAATAAAACTTGATGAAGGTCTTGAAGCTGACAAAGCGAAAATAAATCTCGCAAGTTTGAACGACCGCTTTAACAATGGTGGTGCTTGGATTACTGCATACATTTTCTTAGATGGTATTGTGGTTGATACTCAAGAAATACGAGCAGAAGACATCAGCTATAGTGGCAACCACGAAGGTACTGCAACGATAGAGCTTGCAAACGGAAGCTTCGATGAAATTCGGTTGTCGCCGGATACAGATAGCTCAAGTGATAAAGCAAGTTTTACATTGGTAGGCACAGAGATTACCAGCTTCACTCAAGTGAGTGATTCGTTTGAGTACAAAGCCATTGATTCTGATGGTTTAGAAAGTGACTCCAGTGCAACGGTAGCGGTTGATTTCGAGAACGTCACTGTAGATGCTGTCACGGCGCTTGGTTATCAAACCATGGCATTAAACTCTGAGCTGAATCTCATCATGGGTACGGATGGAGACGATATTCTGGTTGGTACCGACGGTAATGACATGATCATCGGTGGTTTAGGCAATGATATCTTAACGGGCGGTGAAGGTGATGACGTCTTCAAGTGGACAGAAATGCAGTCCGCAACTGATACCGTGACGGATTTCAGTGATGGTGATCAGCTTGATTTTACCGATGTATTTGATGATATGACGGGTACTGACATTTCCGCATTGCTTGATGATCTTGGTTCTGGAGACTACCGAGGACGCGTAGATGATATAACCGTAGAAGTGACTGAAAGTGGAGGTAACTCGACATTGACGATTAATAAAGATGGTCAACAGTTAGAAGTTAATTTCGATGGCGCATCGGCCGCAGATATCGCCAACAGCTTAATCAGTAATCTCGAACAGTTGAGAGAATAAGAAAAACGGAGCGAAAGCTCCGTTTTTTATGTCGTTCCGATAATCGCCAAAGAGCGATTAAAGCACTTTACAAGCAAAGCCTTTTAGGTAGAAACCTTCTGGGTATGCCGTATCGGTTGGGTGGTCTGCGGCTTGTTCAAAGCGCTCAACAAATTTCACTTGGCGGTTTGCGTCTACCGCTGCGTCAGCAATGATTTTTTGGAATAAAACTTGGTCCATTAAGCCAGAGCAAGAGTAGGTCAGTAGCGTGCCACCAGGTTTTAGAATTTGCATCGCCAACATATTGATGTCTTTATAACCACGACATGCGCCATTTAGTTGCGCTTTGCTTTCTGCAAACTTAGGTGGATCCATGATAACCACATCAAACTGAGTACCTTGGTCACGGTATTCACGAAGCAGTTTAAATACATCTGCGTTTAAGAAAACAGCGCGCTTTTTCGAGATATCAAACTCGTTCAGTTCTGCATTGTATTTTGCTGTGTCCAATGCTGGCTGAGATACATCCGCATTAATTACGCGTTTTGCGCCGCCTTTCAGTGCGTAAAGACCAAAGCCACCCGTGTAAGAGAAGCAGTTCAGTACTTCTTTATCTTTAACGTACTTCATCGCTTGTTGACGACTGTCACGCTGGTCTAGGTAGAAGCCTGTTTTATGTCCACCTACAATGTCGACACTGATTTTCACGCCGTTTTCTTCGATGACGACAGATTTTGGAGGCTCTTCACCGTGCAATACGCCAGTGGTCTCTTTCAAACCTTCTTTCTTACGTACTGCTACGTCAGAGCGTTCGTAGACATTGCAATCAGGGAAGCATTCAACCAATGCATCTACAATCGCTTGCTTGTTGTATTCTGCGCCTGCGCTGAGCAATTGACATACGAAGAAGTTTTGGTAGCGGTCAATCGTCACGCCCGGCAAGCCGTCAGATTCAGCGGCGATGAGTCGGTAACCTGTTAAACCATCACGTTCAATCACGTCTTCACGAAGAAGTTGAGCATTTTGAAAACGCTTCACGAAAAACGCTTTGTTGATTTCTTCTTTTTCAAAACTCCAAATACGAGCGCGGATTTGAGATTCTGGAGAATATGCCGCTTTTGCTAGCCATTTACCGTCGTGAGTGAACACATCAACTGTTTCGCCAAGAGCGGGTTCGCCCTCAACTTTACCGATGCCTCGAGAGAAGATCCAAGGGTGCTTGCGCTTAACCGATTTCTCACGACCTTTAACCAAATAGATAGCAGCTGTCATTTCATTTGCTCTTGTTGAATTTTGAAAGGGGCGTATTGTCCGGGATGTTGAGGGCAAAAGCAATATCCCTCAACAATCCAGTCATTTGCTAAACGGTCGGTATCGTTAGTCATTATCGTCGGCATAGCTGTTAGCAGGCATAAAAAAGGGCCACTTGCGTGACCCTGATTAACTGATATTTGGTTATGCTCTCAAACCAGTGAGGAGAGATTCCATCGTATCGCTTTGCTTACGCAACTGTTCGACGTTTTGCGAGGTCGTACTGATCATATTGCACACATTATCTGCTTGAACTCGGATTTCTTCGACGCTTGCGGCGATGTTATCTGCAACGACACCTTGTTCCTCAGCTGCAGTCGCAATTTGAATACTGCTGTCTGAGATGGTTTGGTTTTTATCGGCAAGCGAGCCAATCTCTTGGTTTACTTCTGCCATCAGGTTTTGACCTTCGTTGGCATTGTTTACCGTAACTTCCATAAGTTTGGTGAGGGACTGGCTGTTACGCTGTAACGATTCAATCATCGCTTGGATTTCAACGGTTGCTTGCTGAGTACGCCCCGCAAGAGCTCGAACCTCATCCGCAACAACCGCAAAGCCACGACCTTGTTCACCTGCACGAGCCGCTTCAATGGCAGCATTCAATGCAAGTAGGTTGGTTTGTTCTGAGATGCCGTTGATTGTTGTCACCACTTCATCAATTTGCGCTGCGTTTGCATCTAGCTCTTCAACCGCTTGAGAAGCAGATTGAATCTCATTCGACAGATTTGAAATCGAGTGAAGCGTGTTTTCGACTTTCACTTGGCCTGATTGAGCCACACTACGTGCATCATCCGTCTGTGTGCTTGAGTCGTGAGCCAGTGTCGCAACTTCACGAATCGTTGATGCCATCTGCTCCGTTGCACTTGCAAGAGAGTTGAGGTGTTCTTGTTGCGTCGCAGAAATTTCAGAACTGTGGTGAATCGATTGATTCAAGTCCGAGCTGATTTGCTGCATAAGAGCGACAGACTCTTGGATAGATTGAACCATTTTTTGTTCACGCTCCGCGACTTTATCAATCGTGATGGCGATTTCACTGAACTCATCACGAACAGGGAAGAAATTCATCCGCGCGGTTAGGTCGCCATCAGCAAGCGTGTTTAGCGCCTTGTTCATGGTGAACATTGCGCTACCGATGAACGTCATGATGTAGTAAACACCTAACGCGAGAACAAACAAGCTCACGCAGATGATGCTCACTTGAGTCATTGATAGGGCAGTCCACAGAGAAAGCTCATGATTCGCAACCAAACTGAATGCGCCATTCAATACCGATACAGATTGCGGTCCTGTACCAATAGAGACTGTCTCTGAACCCGCAATAAGATTTGCTACTTGAGCTTGAGAAAGATTACCAGCCTCTATCAACCCTTTCATGAGCATCAACTCTTCCTGATACATACCTGAGATCAGAGAATTAGCCGCGCTATTGAGGACGAGAGTAAGAATGACTAGAGCAAGAAGAGGGAGAATGAAGAGCAAGTAGAACTTTTCTTGAATCTTTAAGTGAATGAGATACTTATCAATCCAGCGGAAAGGAATTTCTTTCATAATTATTATAACCATACGAAAACCCACTATCCTTAGTGGGGTGAATAAGACAAAACGAATATATCACTCAATAATCAGATGCGGTACAAAGATGAACGTAAAGTGTGAGAGATTTATAGTTAAAGGTCACGTTCAAGGGGTTGGCTTTCGTTACCATACTTCGCACCAAGGTTTAAAGCTTGGTTTAACGGGCTACGCGAAGAACTTGAACAATGGCGATGTAGAAGTGATGGCTTGTGGGCCTAAAGAGAAAATTGACCAGTTTTGTGAATGGTTACAAGAAGGTCCGCGGACGGCGACAGTAGAAAGCGTTACGCGAGAGAGCGTATCGTACAAACCATTCCGCGGATTTAAAATTCTATAATATTACAGGCACTTAGCTGGTTTAGGTAAACCTGCTAGCTTTGTTGCTTGTTTTGCTGGGCCTTTTTTGAACAGCTTGAACAAATATTTGCTGTTGCCTTTTTCTGGGCCGTGTGCCTTTTCCATTGCCTTGACAAGCATTCGCACTGCTGGAGAGGTATTAAACTCTTCATAAAACTCGCGCACAAAATGCACAACTTCTAAATGAGCATCAGTAAGTTCGATGTCTTCTTCTTTTGCTAAAAGCTCAATCATGCCTTCTTCCCACTGAGTATGATCCAGTAGGTAGCCTTGAGCATCAGTTTCAATTTCTTTGCCGTTGTAAACGAACATAACGTCTTATCCGTTAAGTGAACATGGATGTTTATAGATTAGCGCACACGTTAGGAAGTTCTCAACAAAAGAATCCTGAAGTCGTACTGAGCGAAGCAAAAGCATACAAAGTAGCAGGGCTTTAATGAATACTGATGATGTGTCCAAAACTCACTACTATGCAGAAAAATAATAAATTATTCAGCTTGTTAAAAATTTACCGGGGGTAATACCAAGACATTTGCATTTATATTCGGATTTATTCATTTTTATTATCGTTTTTTGATAGTCAGCTGTCTAATTAATGAAATTTTGTTTAAGGATGAATCGGTTACGACGTTGTGTTTATTCCTTTGGGTCGATATTCTCTGGGTTTGATAACCGACCTGTGCTCAGGTTAGAAACAAAACTCATGACAAGGAGTCAGTCATGTCGACACAACGTTACATTGAGATTAATGACAACGTAAAATCCACTTGGTCTATTGAGCGTATTTGGAAGCTTGCAGAATCCTTACCCGTAGAAGAAATTTCCATTGATGACATTAAAGGTCCGAATGAGGTGACCTGGTTTAGTGATGAAGGGCCGCAGCCAACCTGTCGTGAAATCGCGAAACATTGCCAACGCATCAACAATGCCGATGTATCGTATCCCGTGATCTTAACTAGTGACTACCGAGTCTTTGATGGTATGCACCGAATCGCCAAGCAAATCATGTTAGGAGAGGAAACGATCAAAGTGAGACGCTTTAGAGAAAATCCAGAAGCAGACGAAGTTATCGAGTTGTCTGTAGAGCAGGCGTAATACACTGAATTGCACACAAAGAAAAAGCCCGAAGGAATTACCTTCGGGCTTTTTGATTTTACTTAACGAGAAACGATTAATCGTCGTTCATGATGCCTAGAATGCTTAGTAGGCTAGTGAACAAGTTAAGGATGTTTAGGTACATCGAAATTGTTGCACTGATGTAGTTTGTTTCTTCGCCACGAACGATACGACTTGTATCGAATAGGATGAAACCAGAGAACACGAGTGCAGAAACACTGCTGATTACTAGGTGAGCCATTGTTGAACCAACGAAGATGTTAATCAGCGCTGCAACGATCACAATGATCAAACCTGCCATCAGGAAGTTGCGCATGAAAGAGAAATCTTTCTTGCTTGAAATGGTGTAAGCCGATAGGCCAAGGAACACCATACCAGTCAAACCTAGAGCTTGAGCAATGATAGTAGGACCGTTTGGAATTGATGCGTAGTAGTTAAGCATTGGACCTAAAGCACCACCCATTAGAGTCGTGAAAACGAATGTCCAAACGATACCAGATGATGAGTTGATTGCCTTTGGCATAACAAAGAACAAAATACCAATCGCTGCAAGCTGCATTACAATCGCCATGATTGGTGAAATTTGCATTGCCATAGTCGCGACTGCTGCGATAGCACTGGTCATCAGTGTCATCGACAGTAGGAAGTAAGTGTTTTTCAGTACTTTGTTAGTTTCTAGTGTATTAGGAACACTTGTTGAACGAGTAAACATTGGACTGTTCATAATTATCCTCAATAAGGGAGTTTACTATTGGTACATTTATGGGGCTGAAAGTTCAAAAAATCAAGCCCTTTCCATGCATATCCTAGATAAAATGATAATGGAAATAAGATGTTATGTATGTGGCAACTTGTAACACAATATTACCACCAAGAGTTTTTGCGTTGGTGCTCACAACGATTGGTGATGTAAATGACAAAAAGCACTGGCTTCATTCGAAATCAGTGCTTTTAAAGCGTTATCTGCGTTGATGATTAATGATGCAGGATTTGCGCTAAGAAGTTTTGCGTGCGATCCGATTGAGGATTCTCAAAGAAGTCGACCGGGTTGTTCTCTTCTATGATTTCTCCTGCGTCCATAAATATCACGCGATCGGCGACTTCTTTAGCAAAGCCCATTTCATGGGTTACACACAGCATGGTCATGCCTTCTTCCGCCAATTCGACCATAACGTCCAACACTTCACGCACCATTTCAGGGTCGAGCGCAGAGGTTGGCTCATCAAACAGCATGACTTTAGGGCTCATACACAATGAGCGGGCAATCGCTACACGCTGTTGCTGACCACCAGATAACTGACCTGGGTATTTATCGGCTTGGTCTGGGATTTTAACGCGTTTGAGATATTTCATCGCAACCGCTTCCGCTTCCTCTTTCGGCATCTTTTTCACCCAAATAGGCGCAAGTGTGCAGTTTTCCAAGACCGTTAAGTGTGGAAAGAGGTTAAAGTGTTGGAAGCACATTCCAACTTCACGTCGCACGGCTTCGATGTTTTTCAAGTCTTCCGTAAGCTCTGTCCCAGAAACAAAAATGCTGCCTGCTTGATGCTCTTCAAGGCGATTGATACAGCGAATCATGGTCGATTTCCCTGAACCTGAAGGGCCACAGATAACGATTTTTTCGCCTTTCTTTACATTTAAGTTGATGTTTTTTAGTACGTGAAACTCACCATACCATTTGTTCATGTCCTTCAACTGGATCATATAGTCTTGTTGTTGCGTCATAATACGTCCTTGATCTTGATGAGTTATCGTTTGTGACCGGTATGAAGTTTGTTTTCGAGCCATATTGAGTAACGTGACATACCAAAACAAAATACCCAGAACACTAACGCGACAAATACATAACTTTCGGTAGCAAAGCCGAGCCATTCGGGGTCGGTGTTTGCTGCTTGTCCAATACCGAGCACATCGAACATACCGATGATCAGTACCAGACTGGTGTCTTTAAATAGGCCAATGAATGTGTTTACGATGGAAGGAATGGTGATCTTAAGTGCCTGTGGCAAAATGATCAGGCCTGTTTTCTTCCAGTAACTCAAACCTAACGCATCGGCAGCTTCATATTGTCCTTTTGGAATGGCTTGCAAACCACCACGTACCACTTCTGCCATGTAAGCCGCGCTGAACATGACCACACCAATTAAGGCACGAATAAGTTTGTCCGTCTCGGAACCTTCAGCTAAGAACAGCGGTAACATAACGGACGCCATGAATAGTACGGTAATCAGTGGAACGCCACGCCATACTTCAATGTAAATCGTACAGATGCTGCGTATGATGGGCATATCAGAGCGTCTACCTAGAGCCAGTGCGACACCGATCGGTAATGAAACCACAATACCAACAAGCGCGATGATCAGTGTGACCAGCAATCCGCCCCATTTGTGCGTTTCAACTACTTCCAAGCCAAACACACCACCGTAGAGAAGCGCAGCAACGATAAACGGATAGATGTTGACAAAGAACAGCCAAATCCATAAGCGTTTTGGTGTTTTTTCATAGGCAAGAAGCACAGTGAAAATCGCGAGCGTGATGTAAAACAGGCGAGGACGCCAAAGTTCTGCTTCTGGGTAGAAGCCGTACATGAACTGCTCCCAGCGAACACTGATGAACACCCAGCATGCACCTTCTCGGCTACAGTCATCACGCGTTGAGCCAATCCAGTCAGCATTAATGAATGCCCAATCGACAATATGCCAAAGCGCATTAAAAACGATATAAGCAAGAATAAGCGTGACAATGGAGTTGACTGGGCCATTAAACAAATTCTTGCGTAACCACCCAACCACGCCAACAGTATTTGATGGTGGCGGGAGATCGGGCTGAAATTGATGTGTACTCATATTATCTCTCCACCAGCGCAACTTTGCGGTTGTACAAGTTCATCAACGCAGACGTGAGCAAGCTCAGCGTTAGATAAACGCCCATTGTCATCGCGATGATCTCAATGGCTTGTCCTGTCTGGTTCAAGGTTGTACCAGCAAACACAGAAACCAGATCCGGATAACCAATTGCCATTGCCAACGAAGAGTTCTTCGTGAGGTTCAAGTATTGGCTTGTGAGTGGAGGAATGATGATTCTCAAAGCTTGGGGGATAACAACCAGCTTGAGCGTTTTAGCACGAGGTAAACCAAGTGACATCGCGGCCTCTGTTTGACCATGACTCACCGCGTTGATACCGGAGCGTACGATTTCCGCAATAAAGGCGGCGGTGTAAACACTTAACGCCAATAACAAAGCTGCCAGCTCAGGAATGATGCTGATCCCACCTTTGAAGTTGAAACCTTTCAGCTCTGGGTATTCCAAAGAGATTGGCATACCGGAAACGAAGTAAACCAGCAGAGGCAAGCCAACGAGAAGCCCTAAACCAATTCGTCCCATCGGGGTTTGTTGGCCTGTTAGGCGTTGTTTGTTTCTAGCCCAAATAGAGATAGAGATCGTAGCGATAAGCCCGATAACAAACGCAGCAATTACCACACCACTGCCTTCATTAAACACAGGCGCAGGAAAATAAAGCCCACGCACGTTTAAGAAGATAGCTTCGCCAAGGCTCAAACTTTGTCTTGCCGATGGTAATGCTTGCAGTACTGCGAAATACCAGAAAAAGATTTGCAGAAGAAGGGGGATATTTCGAAACGTCTCAATGTAAACCGCAGCTAAACGGCTAACTAACCAGTTTGTAGAGAGACGCGCTACACCCATCGTAAAACCAATCGCGGTGGCGAGAATAATACCCAGCACAGAGACTAATGCTGTATTCAAAAGACCCACGATAAACGTTCTGCCGTAAGAATACGTTTCGTTATACTCAATGAGAGTTAACCCGATACCAAAACCAGCTTCTTGGTTCAGGAAACCAAAGCCTGTCGCGATGCCCCGA
The DNA here is from genome assembly GCF_028823755.1 of Vibrio sp. VP6. NCBI lineage: Bacteria > Pseudomonadati > Pseudomonadota > Gammaproteobacteria > Vibrionales > Vibrionaceae > Vibrio > Vibrio sp. VP6. The sequence continues at coordinate 181,815 of NZ_JAPEID010000006.1, read as the reverse complement.
GCATCGAGGTTATTTAACGCATTGTTGATGATGGTATAAAAGAAAAATACCAGTGCAGCTATAGCAATGATCTGGAAAATAGCAGAACGAAAGGCAGGATTATAAATCAAGCTCTTGCTTCCGCTCGGTTTGGACATCGTACTTGGCGATGTATCTTTAGTCGGTTTCATACAGCGATAACCTCAAACCTTAGTTATAGATATCACTCTGTATAAATAAGTGGTTGTCCCTAAAGGCTTAACCTAGTGTTAGCTTGCAATAGATTTGTAGCGCGAGTTACTCGCCCAAACCCATATCATACTGACCAAGGCTTATTCCAGCCAATGAGCGATCCTTACTCATCCAGATTGATATATTCAAGAAAAAGGGCGGCATGAACCGCCCTGATTAACTCGTTTCTAACGGATTGGTGGCGCGTACATGAAGCCGCCGGCATTCCAAAGTGCGTTAACACCACGAGCGATCTCTAAAGGCGAACCTTTACCGACTGTGCGCTCAAAGCTTTCGCCGTAGTTACCCACTTGTTTGACGACTTGGTAACCCCAATCATCACGAATGCCAAGGCCTTTACCTTTCGGACCATCAACACCCAAAATACGTTTGATGTTTGGATCTTGAGATTTTAACATCTCATCCGCATTCTTAGAGGTAATGCCGTATTCTTCCGCATTCACCATTGCTGCTAACGTCCACTTAGCGATGTTGAACCACTGATCGTCGCCTTGACGAACCACAGGGCCAAGTGGCTCTTTAGAAATGATTTCAGGAAGAACCGCCGCAGAAGAAGGATCTTTCAGATTCAAACGAAGTGCGTACAGACCAGATTGGTCAGTCGTTAGCACGTCACAGCGTCCGGCATCGAAACCTTTTGAGGTTTGCGCCGCCGTATCAAACACCACAGGTTTGTACGACATGCCGCTGTTGCGGAAGTAATCCGCTAAGTTGAGTTCGGTTGTTGTACCTGACTGTACGCAAACTGACGCACCATCAAGCTCTTTAGCGCTAGAAATGCCAAGATCTTTCTTGACCATGAAACCTTGACCGTCATAGTAGTTAACGCCAACAAAGTTTAGGCCTAGCGCAGTATCTCGGTGTAGTGTCCAGGTAGTGTTACGAGAAAGCACATCGATTTCACCCGATTGAAGTGCAGTGAAGCGTTCTTTCGCGGTTAGGGGTACATATTTAACTTTCGTTTTATCCCCAAGAACGGCTGCAGCCAGTGCTTGGCAATATTCTACGTCGATACCTTCCCATTCACCTTTTGAGTTAGGGTTTGAGAAACCAGGTAGACCGGTACTTACGCCACAAGTAAGGAAACCTTGTTTTGTGACTTTGTCCAGAGTCGTGTCTGCTGCTTGTGCTGATGTCGCCATCATGGCAGTAGAAGCCGCTACGACGGAAGCAAGAATTGTTAGTTTGTTTGCCATTTGTATCCTTCCTGTATGATCCATGTTTAATCAGGAGTGACCTGAAATAACTTGTCCAATTTATTAGTATTTATTGTCCTACGTGGTTGATTTTCGAAGAAACGGCAATCGATAAATCAACCAGTTATAAGCGTAGGAAAGGATCTGTTAATTCTCAAATATATAATTTAAATAGAGTTTTGAGAGAACTTCCAAAGCTCCTTGAGAATTAGAATGACGAAATGTTAATTGTTTGTAAATAGTGCAAAACTCGGTCAATTTGGTGCATCAGAACAATCAATAGAAGAGTGAATAAAATGAGAGAATAAAAAGTTGTTATTAAATCTATCATTAGCCTAGCTCGACTGAGTTACGCAAAAATTTGAACAAAAATTATTTGTGATGTCGAAACAGGGTGATGTGTTTGCCCCATTTTTGGTAGCATGAGTAGCAATAGCAAATAAGAGTAATCATGGATTGAAATGCGATATTTTCCTCTGTTCTTAGATTTAGTGAATAAACCAGTACTTGTTGTTGGTGGTGGAGAAGTGGCGAGCCGTAAAGTGGAAGCGCTACTAAAGGCTGGGGCGAATGTCACCATTGTTTCTCCAACTTTGGTTGAGTTCTTATCAAGGCTTGCCGATGAGCACCAAATCCATTGGGTGCAACGCTTTTATTCAAGTGACCTTGTCACAAAACGTTTTGTGCAAGTGTGGGCCACCACTGATAACCCAGAGCTGAATCACCAGGTGTATAAAAATGCCAAAGAACTTGGCATTTTGGTCAACGTCGTAGACGACAAACCGTACTGTGACTTCATCACACCTTCAATGATCAACCGTGGCAGAATCCAGATTGCAATTTCAAGTGGTGGAGCGTCTCCGGTACTGATTCGCAATATTCGTGAAAAGCTTGAAGCGATTCTTCCTCAGAACATGGGTTTGATGGCCGAGTTTGCCAACTCGAAACGTAATTCGATCAAAGAAGCGTTACCAAGTGTCGATTTACGCCGTAAGTTCTGGGAGCAATTTTTCTCTAACCCTGATGTTGAAAACGCGCGTAATAACCGCGAGCTTGAAACCATCTATCAGGCAACGATGGCAAACCCATTGGATGAGAAGGGCAGTTGTACTTGGATTCCTCTCGGAAAAGACGTCGAAATGCTGCCAATCAAAGCTGTTCGCTACATGCAGCAAGCCGAACTCGCGCTGTATTCGACTAAGTGTGAATCAGACGCAATGGAGCTGGTAAGAAGAGATGCCGAACGTGAGGCCTTTTCAAATGCGGCAGAACTGTCTGATAAGTTAGCCAAAGCGAAAAAAGACAACTTACGCGTGTGCGTGTTCATTCCTCAAGGCACAAGCGAATTCATGTTGCTGCAAGGGCAAGATCTTGTGATTTAGTTTGTGAAGCTTTAGCAAAAACAACGCTCTAAAAAATACTGACAATAAAAAAGCGCCGACGAAAAATACGTCGGCGCTTTTATTTTGCTTCTTCTAACTGGTATCGAATACCAATTAGCAAAACATATTAATCACGGAAGTTGTTAAACTGGAACGGTTGGCCTAGCTCCGCTTCACGGATTGCTGCGATAGTTGCTTGCAGGTCATCACGTTTCTTACCAGTTACACGTACTTTGTCGCCCTGGATAGACGCTTGTACTTTTAGCTTCGCATCTTTGATTAGCTTAACCAGTTTTTTCGCTGTCGGTGTATCGATACCTTGGCGGAACAGGATGTTTTGATGCCAGTTTTTACCCGTTACTTCTGGGTTTTGAGCGTCCATTGCATTTGCATCAACATTACGTTTTGCCAAGTGGCCACGTAGGATGTCGCGCATTTGCTTAAGCTGGAAGTCACCTTCCGCAGACACTTTTACGTTTTCTTCTACTAGCTCAAAGCTCGCATTTACGTTGCGGAAATCGAAACGAGTAGACAGTTCACGGTTAGCGTTATCAACGGCGTTACGTAGTTCAACGGTATCGATTTCTGAAACAATATCAAACGATGGCATGAAGATTCCTTGATTATCTTGTTATATGGATGAATTACTTAGTGGATTTTACAGCTTCTGCCAGCATATCTAGCATCGTTACTGTATCGTCCCAACCTAAACAAGGGTCAGTAATTGATTGACCGTAAGTTAGGTTGTTAATGTCAGTCATTGGCTGGTTGCCTTCCATAATGAAGCTTTCCGCCATGATACCCGCAATGCGAGTGCTGCCTGACTTAATTTGAGTACAAATGTCACTTGCAACATCAAGCTGTTTTCGGTGTTGCTTCTGACAGTTTGCATGGCTGAAGTCTACAATAAGACGCTCAGGTAAACCAAACTCAGCAAGTGAATCACACGCTTGCTTCACAGACGCTTCGTCAAAGTTTGGACCTTTTTCGCCGCCACGCAAAATAATATGACCGAATGGGTTGCCACTTGTGCGGTACACCGTCATACGACCATTCTTATCTGGCGAGTAGAAGTAGTGTGAAGCTTGAGAGGCACGAATCGCGTCAATCGCGATTTTCACATTACCGTTTGTGCCATTTTTAAAGCCAACAGGGCAAGATAGCGCTGATGCCATTTCACGGTGAATTTGAGATTCTGTCGTACGTGCGCCAATTGCGCCCCAAGTGATCAAATCCGCAATGTATTGGCCAGTGATCATATCAAGAAACTCAGTAGCAGTCGCAAGACCAAGCTTGTTGATATCCAGTAGCAGTTTACGAGCTTTGTGAAGGCCAGCTTCAAGCGCGTAAGAACCGTCTAGGTTAGGGTCGGTGATAAGACCTTTCCAACCAACTACTGTACGAGGCTTTTCAAAGTAAGTACGCATAACGATAAATAGCTCGTCTTTGTACTTATCTTGGATTTCACTCAGGCGTTTCGCGTAATCAATTGCGGCTTCAGTATCGTGAACAGAACATGGACCAACGATAGCAAGAAGGCGATCGTCTTCACCTGTTAAAATGTTTTCAATCTGACGACGAGATTGAGCGATGCGATCTGCAACGTCATCCGTGATCGGATGTACACTACCTAGCTCCGCTGGGGTAGGCATTGGACCCAAAGGTTGGGTTCTCAATTCATCTGTTTTTATAGGCATGTTATAGCTTTATTCTCTATTGCGAAGGGGTAAAGATAACGGAATTACAGGCAGGAATAAACCGTTTCACGGGAATCTTCCCCAGGAAATACCGAATTGTATACAAAGGTGTTGGTATTCATTTAAATGACTTATGTATAAATGACAAAACTTGATCATTAAATCAATATATATACATTTGAATTTATAACCTTTTCTTCTATCTCACCTTCGGTCAAGCGAGTTTAGTGCGACGAATCTCATGCTTCTCTATTCGAGCTAGGTGACACTGTCACTGAAAGTATGCTCAATAACTGTCTAGATCTAGCTTTTGTTAACATTTCTTTGACATCTATTTCATTCGTTGATTAACTGGTCAGAGTAGTTTGGTAAGGAGACCAACATGTTATCAGCAGTACGTCGCGCAAATTTGTATCTCAATCTCTTTGGCTTTTCGAAAGTGCCTCTGATTTGGCTGTGTCACCCAAAAATTATCGCCATTGATAGTAAGCACGTTGAAGTGCGCATTCCACTTCGACGACGAACAAAGAATCACCTAAACAGTATGTATTTTGGTGCATTAGCCGTTGGTGCTGATGTGGCTGGTGGTTTTCTTGCGATGAGCAAAGCTCAGGAAAAAGGCGAGGCGATTTCTTTAGCATTTAAAGGAGTGAAAGCGGAGTTTTTAAAACGTCCAGAAGCGGATGTTCATTTCGTTTGTAATGACGGCCATGTCATTGATGATATGCTAGACCATACCATTGCCACTGGTGAACGTGTTAATCGTGATGTGAAGATCATTGCACTGTGTCCGAGCCTACATGGGCAGGAGCCGATGGCAGAGTTTGCGCTTACTCTATCCATAAAAAAAGCAGCTCAACATACAAAGAAGGCTGCTTAATAGTTTGAATCCGTTTTTTAATTGAGCTCGATTTTCTCGATAGAGACTATTTTCGAGCGGTTTAGCACGACTTTCCAACGGTAGTAAACGGGCGCATCAGTGTGGTTGTCTTCTTTGACGATCACATTGAGTAAATGACGTTTCTCTACAGACTCTTTGGTCACTTGCCCTTCATTTAGACGATAAACGCGGTTTGAGCTCTTATCCATTAGGCGGATGATCGGGCGCAAACTGATGTTCAACGTTTCTCGAGTCTGTTCATAACCACTTAAAAAGAGCGACGTCGCCATTTCTGTTTTTTCATGGTAGTGAAGAATTTGTTCTTCTCTTTGAACGACGCGTTTTTTACGAATCTGTTGAATCTTGTCTGGCAAGCTCGATAGCGTTTTATAATCAAGCCATTCTAATTTTTTACCGACGACTTTCTTCGTCGTCGGGTCGATGTACTTTTTACGCCACTTAGGTTTGCCTTTACGAATCCAACGCCACATCGCATCACGCAGATCATCTTTAAAAATCTCGCGTAAAGCATAGATAAAAGACATCGCTATAATGAAAGACGCTGAGATCTCGCCAAGGTAGTCTCGGGCTAGAATAACGGTCGATGTCACTACGACCATAACCAAGCCCGTCGCAATCCCTTTAATCGCTCGCTTGATGTTGTTACCCATGGAGATAGTTTGCTCACGCAAAACAATAGGGTGTTCAATCAGACGTCTTAACAAACGCATTTTGTTTGAAAGACGCGTCACGTCTTCAACCACGCGTGGAGAGTTGTATTTGTTTAGCTTGCGATGCGCTTGTTCTTTCTCACACAGAGTAATCAAACGCTGTTTAATGGTGCTGTAATCGCCTTCTCGAGGAAGATGAGCGACGAGAGACAAAAACTTCTGCTCGGTATACCACGACAAATAGTTATCAATATTAACGTAGTAACGCTTTAAGTTTTCTTCATAAGGGATAGAGCGTCTCAAGCGTTTTAAGATCTCAAGCGTCAACTCAATGACTTCGTCCACTTCATCTTCTGTAACGGAGTTGCTCTCGTGCTTATTCAAACTCGCCACCGCTTTGTCTAGTGCGATAACGTACTGGTAGGCGAATAAACTCAAACTTACGCGGTATTGCTGATTAGAAAGACGTCCGCGCTTCGCTAATCGGCTGTGAACAAGCGGCAATAGAATTTCTGTACTGTAATAAGCACGTTGCTGAGTGATAGAAGTGTAATAAAATTCGGATTCACTGATGATATCGGCGTTTAAACCAAGCTCACCAGGCACAAAGAAGTAAATATCTAGGTCGACACTTTTGCTTTCTGCGAGCGCGTGGCTAATTTTTAATGTTACTGAGTCTTGTTTATCGACGGTGACCAAAGAAAGCTCCTGACTTTGCTAAAGCACTCTAGCCTTACGTAATGTAGTTGAGCGTGTAAGGTCGAGATTGCTAAGAGAGTGACTGGGGCAAATAGCCGAGCAGACAGCATAACAGAGAGGTTTGCTTTTCTCTCTGATTTTCTTGTTAGTTTAGGTATAATTCCGTGTAAATTTTAAGAGAGACAATATCAATGATTAAAATTGGTCAAATTAACAGCTTAGAAGTCATTAAAAAGGCTGATTTTGGCGTATTTCTGGATGGTGACGATTACGGCTCTGTTCTGCTGCCTAACAAACATGTATCTGAAGGCACTGAACTTGGCGATCACATTGAAGTATTTTTGTACTTTGACTCAGAAAGCCAACTTGCTGCGACCATTGACAAGCCAATCGCCCAAGTAGGCGAGTGGGGCTTGATGAAAATCGAAGGCATCAATCAAACGGGTGCATTCGTAAACTGGGGCATTAAAGAGAAAGACCTTCTTATCCCATTTAGTGAGCAACGAGCTCGCTTTACTGCGGGTCAAAACATTCTGGTTTATGTTTACACCGATAAAGCGTCGGGACGTATTGTTGGTACGACGAAGTTCAACAAGTGGCTTGATAAAACGCCAGCAAACTACGAAGTAAACGAAGAAGTTGATCTGATTATCGCAGAACGCAGCCAACTTGGTTACAAAGCGATTGTAAACGGCAAACACTGGGGCATGATTTTCCCTTCTGATGTGTTTGGTAAGCTGTTTATCGGTAAAAAACTGAAAGGTTACATCAAGCAAGTCCGTGAAGATGGCAAAATTGACTTATCTCTACAAAAAGTCGGTGTGGCGAAGATGGATGATCTTTCAAGCAAGATTATTGATCTCTTGGAGAAGAAGGGCGGTTTCCTTCCTCTGAACGATAAGTCTTCGCCAGAAGCGATTTTTGATGCTTTCCGTACAAGTAAAGGCACGTACAAAAAGACCATCGGCGGTTTGTACAAGCAAGGTAAGATTGTGATTGAGAAAGACGGTATCCGTCTCGCTTAACTTATCTGCTTAAACGCTAGAAAGTAGCCAAAAAAACGGCCCAAACTCTTCCATTTTTTGGGCCTAGGGGAAACGGCTCTACAGAGCCTGCGCTAAACTTTCGTCAACCATTTATTGGGTGGTTAACGTAGAGAGAAATGCCGTATCAAAGCGTTACGTTGATATCTTCAGTTTAGTACAGCGAGCTTGAATCGCTAGCAGCCCTACGAGCTTTCATACTTACGAACTAAAAAGCCATCGCAAATACGATGGCTTTTCATTTATTTATGGTTCGTCATTTCTTTAAAATAAGTTCTTATCTCGTACTAACTCACGAGGAAGACCATTTTTAATGCGGTTACTGACCCACTTACCTAAACCGATAATCGCACCTTGGTACTTAACTAGCACTTCACCTTTACCCGTTTTCAGTCCTTCTGGAATGATTTGAGGACGAACATCACGGCCCATGTACCATTCACGTGCTTCTTCAATCGTTAGCTCAATAGCGTTGTTTTCAGCACCCGTCGCCAGCGCGGTAGCGACTTGGTGTTGCCAACGGTAGCCATTTTTATGTGCTTCAGCGATTTTAATGCCCATGCGAGAAAAACGTAATTCGCCAATCATAGGCTCAAGCGCATCTGGGAATAGCCAAACGTCTTTATCTCGGAGCCAAACCGTACTTTCGGAAGGTAACTCAATATCCAATGCGTTGTGTAGTTGCTTTTCTCGGAGCCAAACCGTACTTTCGGAAGGTAACTCAATATCCAATGCGTTGTGTAGTTGCTTTGAAATCTCTTCTGATTCTTTCTTCGACGCTTTTACGAACGGGAATTTGCCCATGCGCTTTTTCACTTGTGGCGCCTCTACAGAATGGTGTTTGCGAATACGCGCAACAAAGAAGCCTTCACAGTCATAAACCTGAGGGAAGATGTGTAAGAAACCTTCTTCTGTTAATGCGGCGTTTGCATTTTCAAATAATCCATCCAGACTCTCAAACTCAACCGCGTCACCAAAGGTTTCTTTTAAGTGATGGCAAACTTGCTGGTTTTCCTCGGTACTTAACGTACACGTTGAGTAAACTAGCACGCCACCTGGCTTAAGTGCGTGGAATGCGCTTTCGATGAGATCTTTTTGCGTATCTGCGATTTCTAGAACGGACGCTTGTGTCCAGTTCTTCATGGCATCTTCATCTTTACGAACTGTGCCTTCGCCAGAACAAGGGGCATCAAGCAATACAGCATCAAATTGTTCAGGTAACCAACCACCAAAAACGCGGCCATCAAAGTTGCTCAAAGCGGCATTGCGTACACCACAGCGTTCGATGTTGGCATGCAGAACTTTTACGCGGCTTGCCGCGTACTCGTTCGCGACAAGTACACCTTCATTTTTCATTAATGCGGCGATCTGCGTGGTTTTTGAACCTGGTGCAGCAGCGGTATCTAGTACCGCATCGTAAGATTCGTCATTCATGAATAGGGCAGATACAGGCATCATCGAGCTGGCTTCTTGAATGTAGAATAAGCCAGACATGTGTTCTGCTGTGTTGCCTAATGGTACAACCGACTCGTCGGCTTCAATCCAAAAACCAGTGTCACACCAAGGGACGGGTGACAATGTCCATCCTTTGTCTTCCGCGCGCTTAACAAAGTCTTCCACACTCATTTTGAGCGTGTTTACGCGGATACTTTTGCGAAGAGGCCTTTGACATGCAGAGATGAAATCTTCCATGTTGAGGTTCGCAGGAAGGATAGTTTGGATTTTTTCCAGAAACGCGTCTGGGATGTAAACATTAGGATGCAATGTGGAATCTCGTTTGCAGAATTTGCCGCAAATAATATACGAAAGCGACGCAGAAACGAATAGTGACAAGGTTAACGACCATAAAAAAGAGCAGCGATTGCTGCTCTTTACATCGAATCAATATCCCGCCTTAGGGCTTAGGAATTGGCGTTCTCCATTGAACCCAACTTTCATCGGCACGTGGGTAAAGATAGAAAGAGTGACCACGTTTTGCAGCTGGTGGAATTTGTGATTGCTCTGGCGTTGAAAACGCAATGCCACCACGCACGAGGCTATCAATCGTACCTGCTTTGATGTTCGCACCAGTAATACCGATAGAAACATCCACACCAGACACATTCCAGAACACGCTGTTTTGACGCACTAAATACGCGTATTCAGGTTTGATCTTGATGGTGGAAACCACGCGATCAGCGAACTCGCCCAAGCGAACATCGGTAACTTGACCAACTTCCATTTGACGGTAGAGAACAGGAGTGCCGACTTGAACCGAACCGCGTTGCTCACTTTGCAGGGTAAACATGACGCCTTCTACACGGTCAAACCCTTTTTCTAATTGGAAATCGAACTTCGCCTTACCATTACCCGGTTCAACGCTGATAGATTTTGAAACCAGCGCACCTAAGTTCTTCACGCCGCCAAGGCCAATTTCAGGTTCAGTTAGCCAAAAATGCGTGCCTTCTACCGCGATATTTTCCACGTATTCCGGCAAAATTCGGGCGGTGACTTCAACCAGATTGCGACGGAAATTCGGTACGACAAGCGTCACTTCACCTACCTTCACGCCTTGGTATTCAATCGGCATACCTTTAAGTACTTCTTGCGTGCCGTCTGTTTCTAGCGAAATGACTCGACCAAATTTGCGCGCTTTTTGCTGATCAGCGTAAAGTTTCCAACGTTCTCCGACTTTGTTTTCCACGCCAGGCACGGAATCAAAGGCAATTCCACCTTCAATTAGAGATTTTAGTGGATGTGCTTTAACGCTAACGCCAGAAAGTGAGGCATCAATTTCGATACCTGAACGATTCCAAAAAACGGTTTGTGGTGTGATCAGATAAGCAAAGCGATTTTCAATGGTCGCTTTAATCAATACGCCACCATCGACGAGATGAAAGTCCGAGACGTTACCTACAGGCAGATTTCGATAGAGTAGAGGGCTGCCTTTCGAAATTGGTGGTAGCTCTGAAGCAAACAGCATTAATGTTTTCGAGCCAGTTTTGTTGTATTGCGCGAGTTCTGCTAACGATTCGTTCTGGAACAGTTGGTATTCTTTCTGAATCGACTCAGAACCTTCACTGACGAAACTGATAGAACCGGTCAGTAGTTGTTTTGCTGGCGGAACAGTGACGCTCAACCCAGACTCAGTAAGCTCTGCAGAAGCGCTACCAGTCACGTAAAAACGGTTATTTGACTTAATAAGATGCTTGTATTCGTGATCAATCAGCACATCCATAAAGACTTCGTGCTTCGCTTGTTTTTTCTCATCAACCAAACCTACGTTGATGATGGAGCCTACCACAATGCCTTTATAGAGCACGTTCGCGCCGCTATCTAAACCAAATGAATTGTCAGAAATTAGGCGAATCGCGATAGACTTTTCTTGCTGTTGATTAAATACGTTTTTGCGAATTGCAGTGAAGCGGCGAGAGCGTTCGCCGTCGCCAGGAACGATAGTGAGGAAGTTTCCTCGAACTAAGTTTGCGATGTTTTCGACACCAGACAACGACACTTTCGCTTCTTCCAAAACAAAGCGAGTGCCAGTGGTAAGCATGTCACTGAAAGCAGGCTGAATTGCTGCTGACGCCAAAATGACTTCTCGTCCTTCAGAAAGGCTTAAGTCGGTGACCTGACCAATTTCAATGCCACGGTACATGATTGGTGCGCCTTCGCTGCTGACTTTATTGTCGTCAGGTAGAGCAATTTTGATCGCAATGCCTCGACCTGCTGTTTTTAAGTCTTTGTATAAGCGGAACTCGGTATTTTCTTCCACTGGTTCGCCATCGTCCGGAGAGTCAACGGCGATAGCGCCACCAAGTAGGGCACTCATGCTTTCTAAGCGTACGTCAACGCCTTCAAAACCTATACTTGCGCCAATGCCGCTGACGTTCCAAAAGCGGCTGCGGTCATTGATGATGTGTCGATATTGCTCTTGGATATTAGCTTGAATAGTAATGGATTTTGCATCTTCATCCAGTTGGTAGCTGTAGACCGCACCGATAGGAATTTTCTTATAGACAATCTGAGAGCCAATCGACACGCCGCCTAAGTCTCTGCTTTTAAGCTTGATGTTCAAACCCTGTGAAACACGTAGGTCCGTTGGCGCCGAATCGAGAGCGTGGAATGTGGTCTCAAATTCTTGACCGTCCCCCGGTTGGATAGAGATGTAGTTACCAGAAACAAGCGCATCCAAGCCCGACACACCAGTTAAACTCGCGGTTGGTTTAACAAGCCAAAAACGCGTTTTATCGTTTAGTAACTTCGTTGCTTCAGGGTAGATGTCTGCATCCACGTAAATGCTGCCGAGATCTTCGGACAAATTAATGTCACGGACCATACCGACTTCCAAACCTTGGTAACGGATAGTTGTACGTCCCGCCACCAAACCAGCAGCGTCGGAGAAGTAAATCTGTACTCGTTGCCCCGCATCATGGATGGACTTCACCACAAGCCAGCCGGCGAGCACCATCGTCAAAATTGGCAGTAGCCAAAGTGGAGATATGCCTTTGCTCCTCTTAACATCAGGCACATACGATGTTTGAGAATTGTTCTGATCACTCATTAATTGACTCTTTTTCTGATTGTTTTGGGGCTTCATCCCAGATTAGCCTTGGGTCAATACTCTCTGCGGCTAACATTGTCAGCACAACGACTAAACCAAACGCGACCGCGCCGTAACCTGGCGTAAAGTCGAGTATTTGACCGCGATCGACCAAGGTCATCATGATAGAAATAACAAACAAGTCCATGACAGACCATTTACCGATCCACTTTACTGCAAAGTAAACCATCATTCGTTGTCTTCGAAACACCGAACGCTTGAATTTGATGCACAGCATAATATAGGCAAGGCCGAGGATCTTAACGACTGGCACAACGATACTGGCAACAAAAATAATAATGGCGATACCATACATTCCGCTTCTGACCAAAGACGCAACACCAGAGAAAATCGTATCTTCAAGGCGTTGACCGTTGGTTATCAAAATCGAAATAGGAATAAGGTTAGCAGGAAAAATCGCGATAGTAGCCGCGACTAGGTAAGCCCACGTTTTTTGAATCGAGTTTGGCTTACGATGATAGAGCTCATGATGACAACGTCGGCAACGCTCACCTTCAGGTTGAGAGAGATGACACTCGTGACAATGCACATCTTTGTGTTCGAAAGAGTACGTGTTTTCCGGTTTCCAAGCTTCCCAATAACGACGAACGCTGATGCGTGATACCAGAAGAACAGTAAATATTTGCAGCAAGACCAAGCCAATCAAGCCCGGGCCAACAAAAATATCTGAATAGTCTTGAAGCTTAAAACAAGAGATCGCAATGCTGACCAAAAATACATCCAACATTACCCAATGTTTCAAATGTTGAATCAGCCACAGTGAGACGCGCAGCCCCTTAAACCATCTTTGATGCAATGAGATATGTGCAGTCACGACCGAGACACATACGGTCAATGGGGCAAGTGAGCTACAAAATAGAATTAACAATGAAAGAAGAACAAAGCCTTCTTCCATCAAGGTTATCATCCCAGAGGGTAAGGTTGCCGGAATCATCACACCAAAAAGCCTGATGCTAATGAAGTTAAAGAAGTGCGACGGAATAAATAGCAGGATACAGGTTATCGCGACCGCTAAATTACCAGAAAGGCTAGGGCTGCCTCCGCGATATAATTGCGTGCCACAGCGTGGGCAATGTGCATTTTTACCGTTAGGTAAATCGACAATATCGACAGGGAGTTCGCAACCTTGGCATAAACGCACACTATTAGGTTGCATGGCATGCTTAGACAGAGAGGTCATAAAGACCTCTCTAATAAGAAGGGTTTAAGCTTGGGACTGAATGCCCCCGTACAAGGTTTGATATAAGCCTTCTTGCTCAACGAGCTCACCATGGGTTCCTGTTTGTGTCACTTTCCCATCTTCAAGCACATAGATCAAATCTGATTGTTTTACTGCCGATAGACGGTGCGCGACGATTAAGGTTGTTCGACCACGTAGGAATTCTGTTAGCGCTTTATGTAGTGCAGCTTCTGTTGCAGTATCGAGCGCAGACGTGGCTTCATCTAAAATAACAAATTGAGGATTGCTTAACACCATACGTGCAATCGCTAGGCGTTGGCGTTGTCCGCCGGATAAACGAATCCCGTTGCGGCCAATTTGCGTATCCAAACCGTGGTTAAGTTGAGAAATCACATCTTGTAATTGAGCAACTTCGAGCGCTCTCCACAAAGACATTTCATCAAAGTGACCACCGAGCGTCAGATTATGCCTCAAGGTGTCGTTAAATAGTATAGGTTGCTGTAATACCACGGCAATTTTGTCGCGGATCACTTCAAAACCAATATCTTCTGTTAACTCATCATTAAAACGAATGCTACCTGCGTTCTGTCGGTAAACACCAATTAGCAGTTGAATCAGTGTTGATTTACCACCGCCGCTCGCGCCCACTAACGCAACTTTTTTGCCCGCTGGAATATGTAACGACAGGTCATCCAACACTTTGTTCTCATTATTATATGAGAAATCCACATGCTCGATTTTTACATCGACTTCGCGTGTTTCGTTGAAAGGATTCACCTTCGAGACAGGTCTATCTTCTTCTTCCAACTCTAGAAGGTCGTTAATACGTTTCAATGCGGCTTTTGCGCTATACCAAGAGAATTGTATTCCAAGAAGCTCTTGAACAGGGGACAACATAAACCATAGATAACCAAATACAGCGAAAATTTGGCCAATTGTTAGGTCACTAAACATCACCATTAACATGGCAACCGCACGGAATAATTCAAAACCGATTAAGAAGAGTAAGAAAGAAACTCGACCAGCCGCTTCTGATTGCCAGGCGTATTTGTCAGCATCGACGCGGACTTGATTGGCACTCTCTTTTAACTGCTGAAGAAATTCGCGCTCTTTATTGGCAGCGCGCAGCTGGTAAATACCATCCAACGTTTCTACCAGTCGGTTTTGGAAAATTTCGAACGAGTGGTTTTCTTTACGCTTGAGATGCTTGACCATACTGCCAAGTTTGCGAGAGAAATAAATGACAATAGGGTTTACGAGTAGAATAAATAAGCCCAGACGCCAATCTAGCCAAAGCAGAACGATAGCGGTGCCTATTACGGTCAAAAAGCTGATAACAAACTTTGCGAGTGTCGAACCAACAAATTGATCGATGGTTTCTATATCAGTAATAAGGTGGGCGTTAATTCCTCCACTGCCTTTGGTTTCGTACTGACGAATACTGATTCGACCCAATTTGTCGATCATTTTACTGCGCATCTCAAACGTAATGGTTTTCGATACCAGTGTGAATTGACGACTTTGAACAATGTTCAACGCTTGGCTGGCTGCGCGCATGAGCACAACTAAAAAAAGCGTAAAAAAGATATATCCAGTTGGGGTATGCCACGCTTCAGGAAGCACAGCGTTCATGGCAGAAAGACCAGAGGCAGGTTTGTCCAATAGCACTTCATCAACCATTAATGGCATAAGAAGAGGGATTGGAACACTAATCAAGGTCGCCACAATAGCAATCAAGTTCGCTAAAATCAGCTTTGACTTGTGCTTTTTAACTTGTGTTATCAACCAAGAACGGCTAATAGTGTCATTTTTCGGAATCATTGTAATTGAGAATAAGTCCTATTTTAAAGTAGGTCAGCATTTTAGCGCCATACGAAGAGAATGGAAGCTTTAATAATAAGTAGGAAGTTAATATGAACATAGAACAATACCAACGACTCACCAAACAAGCAGTAGCCCTAATTGAATCTGAGCCAGACTTTATCGCTAACTTGGCGAACCTAAGCTCTTTACTATTTATGGAGCTTGAAGACCTCAACTGGGCAGGCTTCTACCTAACAAAAGGGGATGAGCTTATATTAGGCCCATTCCAAGGTAAACCAGCTTGCGTTCGTATCCCAATGGGACGAGGCGTTTGTGGTACAGCTGCAAAAACAAATACTACTCAAAGAGTATACGACGTTCACGAATTTGAAGGTCATATCGCATGTGATGCCGCGAGTAATTCTGAAATTGTGATTCCGTTTTCAATCAATGGAAAAGTTGCTGGCGTATTGGATATCGATAGCCCAAGTATCGGTCGATTCAATGAAACAGACGAGGAAGGTCTCACACATTTTATGTCAGAAGTAGAAAAGCTGCTTAATTCACACGCGAACGACGCATAAATTAGCCCACGAGTGTGGTTTTTCCTTGGCATGTCACTATAATACGAGAATATTTTTCTTAATGCTTCGCGGAAATCCGCTCAAATCAGGAACCCTCATGACTGAAAAGTTAAAAAACAGCAAAGAAGTTATCGCATATATTGCTGAATGTTTCCCTAAGTGCTTTACTTTAGAAGGTGAAGCAAAACCTCTGAAAATTGGTATTTTTCAAGATCTTGCGGAACGTCTAAATGAAGACGAAAAAGTAAGCAAAACTCAGCTTCGTGCAGCGTTAAGACAGTACACTTCATCATGGCGTTACCTACACGGTGTAAAACCAGGTGCGGTACGTGTTGACCTAGATGGCAACCCTTGTGGTGAACTAGAAGAAGAACACGTAGAACACGCTAAGGCGACACTTGCTGAAAGCAAAGCGAAAGTTCAAGCTCGTCGTAAAGAACAAGCACAGAAAGCTCGTGAAGAGGGTAAGGCGAAAGCAAAACCAGCGGCTAATAAAAAGCCTCAACAGCCTCGCCGAACTAACAAACCAAAAGTACAAAAACCAACTAAGCCTGTAGAAACGCGCGCTCTAAATGCTGATGAAATCACAGTAGGCAATGCAGTAAACGTGAACATGGGCAAAGGAAACATGGCAGCGACCATTGTTGAGATAAATAAGGATGATGTACGTGTTCAACTTGCTAACGGCCTACAAATGGTTGTAAAAGCGGAGCACTTGCGCGCATAAGGGAGATACTCCTACGCATGAATTGCCGTTCAAAAGTGACCCTGATTGCTGCTAGCTTATGGCTAGCAGCATCAGCTCAGGCTCTCGAAGCCAAACTACATAAAGATGACTTGCCGGTTCTCGTTCCTGAAGTTCAGCACGAAACAGCCAGCAAACGAGTCACCTCTCGATTTACCCGCTCTCATTATAAGCATTTCAATCTAAACGATGATTTCTCTAAAGCGATCTTTGAACGCTATGTAGAAATGCTTGATTACAATAGAAATATTTTCACTCAAGCGGATATCGATTCCTTCAAAGATTGGTCAATTGAACTTGATGATCAGCTTAAAGCTGGTAACAACAAGATTGCTTTTGATGTTTACAATCTTTCTATGCAAAAACGTTTTGAACGTTTCGCCTACGCGATGACTTTGCTCGACAAAGAGATCAAGTTTGATAACGCAGACGAGATTGAACTAGATCGATCAGAAGCCGCATGGCCAAAGGATGAAGCTGAGCTTAATGAGTTGTGGCGTAAACGCGTGAAATATGACGCTTTGAATCTAAAACTGACGGGCAAAGAATGGCCTGAAATTAAAGAAGTTTTAGAGAAGCGTTATAACAACGCGATGAAGCGTATCACACAGACCAACAATGAAGACGCGTTCCAGCTTTATATGAACGCCTTCGCAAGACAGGTCGACCCTCATACTAGTTACCTTTCTCCTCGCAACGCCGAGCAATTCCAATCAGAAATGAACCTGTCTCTTGAAGGGATTGGTGCCGTTTTGCAAATGACAGATGACTACACTGTTATTCGTTCATTGGTAGTTGGTGGCCCTGCGTCTAAGAGTAAGCAACTTGGTGAAGGGGACCGCATCATTGGTGTTGGTCAAGACGGTGAAGAAATTGTCGATGTGATTGGCTGGCGTCTGGATGATGTAGTTCAATTAATCAAAGGTCCTAAAGGAACAAAGGTTAATCTACAAATCTTGCCAGAAGGTAATGACGCAAAGAGTTACATTGTCACAATTGTGCGCGACAAAGTTCGTTTAGAAGATCGAGCGGTTAAGTCAGAGATCATTGAGAAAGACGGCAAGAAGATTGGTGTTCTTGAAGTACCAAGTTTCTACGTCGGTCTTTCACAAGACACAGACAAGCTACTTACTGACCTAAAAGCGAAAAACGTTGACGGTATCATCGTTGATTTACGTAACAACGGTGGTGGTGCTCTTACTGAAGCAACAGCACTTACTGGCCTCTTCATTAAAGAAGGCCCAGTCGTACAAGTGCGCGACAGCTATGGCCGCATCAAAGTTAATGCTGATACCGACGGACTGGTAAGTTACGATGGTCCTTTGACGGTATTAATCAACCGCTACAGTGCATCGGCATCTGAAATTTTCGCAGCTGCAATGCAAGACTACAACCGCGCCGTCATTCTTGGCGAAAACTCGTTTGGTAAAGGTACGGTTCAGCAGCACCGTTCATTGAATCATATCTACGATCTTTTCGATAAAGAGCTCGGCTATGTTCAATATACGATTCAAAAGTTCTACCGCATCGATGGCGGCAGTACTCAGAACCGTGGTGTAGCGCCAGACATTGCGTACCCAACACCAATTGATCCGAGTGAAACCGGTGAAAGTGTTGAAGACAATGCTCTGCCTTGGGATAGCATCGATAAGGCGACTTATCAGACATTTCCAGATAACGACAAGTTGATTGCAAACTTGACAGAACTTCACAATAAGCGAATCGCTGATGAGATGGAATTCCGCTTCATTAACGAAGACATTGAGAAGTATCGTAAAGAAAAAGACGACAACATGTTGTCTCTAAACGAGAAAGTCCGCAAAGACGAGTCAGATAAAGCAGAAGCATTACGTTTGAAACGTATTAATGAACGTCAAACGGCTTTGGGTAAGAAAACATTCAAATCTTTGGATGATGTGCCTAAAGACTACGAAGCACCTGATGTTTATTTAGATGAATCTGTTGCGATTATGGTTGATATGCTTAAAGCACCAAAACAGTCATAAGCACTGGCAATTCAGTACAAAAAGGGCGAGTCCTAAGGGTTCGCTCTTTTTTTATGCCTTTTAGCCTGCAAAGTTGACGGCACAAAGTCGGTTGTGCGCTTATTTTACTGCAATAATTTACGTGATATAGATCAAATATTTCGCGAAATAGAGCACCAATGCCTAAGCTAAAAGAAAACGATAAGGATGCCGATATGAAATGGTTCTTTATTTTGCTTAGCTTTTGCTGCTTAAGCGTGTTCGCTGGAGAAAACACAAAGGAAGACGATCTTAGTCACTTTGATACGCCGTTTCTGATTGGGGATTGGTATTTAATGAATCCGAGGCCCGACGAATCGGCTGAAAACTTCCGAGCGATCAAACTTTCTTTAGGCTCTGATTACACATTCTCCATTGATATTCAGAAAAAAGATTATTCTGTTGATCATTGGGAAGGTATGTATAACGCCAATGAAGACACAATTGTTCTTGGATTGAATACCGATGAGCCCCAAATTTACGCTTACCGAAACAATCACAATACCTTGGATTTAAACGGTGTCACTTTTACTAAAGGGTTATCGAACGCTTTAGCCGGTATTTGGTCAAGCTCTCATGTCTCTGGCGATGGATTGATGGCAAATAACATTAACCACATGGATCTGATTTTGCAGCCTGACTTCGTGTTCTTGTTCCGTGTCTCAAACGAAGCCGGTGAAGAGTCCGTTAAACAAGGCGTGTTTTACACTGAAGACGAGTATTTAGTTCTTTTGTATGAAAACGGCGAGCAGGGCACAACGTACAAACTTAAAGAAAATGAACTCACCATCCAAGATAGTAGTGGTGATATGTATGCCGTACTCAACCGAGTCACACAATGAGTCATTCATATTGTTGATTCTATAAATGAGTATTCATACGGCAAACTTGTAATGTTGAGTAAATGTTAATCAGAAAGCGGAGCTAACCATCAAAAAGCTCCGTTTTTTTATAGAAAGACTTGTATTCTGATACCACAACCCATACAAATAGCTTATATCGTGATACCAGTTAAAGGGTTTGAGACCTGTAAACTGGTATTTTTGTAGTTCGACATACAAGGATTTATGGACATGTCTCAAGCTCCCCAGGCGAAATATCGTAAAGATTATCAAGCGCCATCCCACACAATTACTGATATTGATCTTACGTTTGATCTTTACGACAACGACACCATCGTTACTGCACTATCAAAAGTAGTTCAAAAGGGTGAATCAACGACTCTAGAACTGGATGGTGAAGGGTTAGAGCTTCGTTCAGTTAAGGTGAACGGCGAAGATTGGGCGCATCATGAAGTAAAAGAGGCGTCCCTAGTACTGTCTGACTTACCTGCTGAGTTCGAACTTGAAATCATCACTAAAATTGATCCTGAAGCCAACACCGCACTTGAAGGTCTGTACAAATCTGGTGGTGCATTCTGTACACAGTGTGAAGCAGAAGGCTTCCGCCGCATCACGTATTACTTAGATCGCCCAGACGTACTGGCAAAATACACAACCAAAGTCATTGCAGATAAAGCAACATATCCATACTTGCTCAGCAATGGTAACCGTATTGCACAAGGCGAAGCAGAGAACGGTCGTCATTGGGTGCAATGGCAAGATCCACATCCAAAACCAGCTTATCTATTTGCGCTTGTCGCTGGTGACTTTGATGTTCTTCGCGATAAATACACCACAATGTCTGGTCGCAACGTTGACCTAGAAATCTTTGTCGATAAAGGCAACTTAGACCGAGCGGGTCACGCGATGACATCGCTAATCAACTCAATGAAGTGGGACGAAGAACGCTTTGGTCTAGAATACGACCTCGATATTTACATGATCGTGGCGGTTGATTTCTTCAACATGGGCGCAATGGAAAACAAAGGCCTAAATATCTTTAACTCTAAGTTTGTTCTGGCGAATGACCAAACGGCGACAGACCGAGATTACTTGGGTATTGAAGCTGTGATTGGCCATGAATACTTCCATAACTGGACAGGCAACCGCGTGACTTGCCGTGATTGGTTCCAGCTGAGCCTAAAAGAAGGTTTGACGGTGTTCCGTGATCAAGAGTTTTCTTCTGACTTAGGTTCACGTGCGGTAAATCGAATCGACAACGTACGCATTATTCGTGGCCCTCAGTTTGCTGAAGATGCAAGCCCAATGTCACACCCAATTCGTCCTGACAAAGTTATTGAAATGAATAACTTTTATACGCTGACCGTTTATGAAAAGGGCAGTGAAGTGATTCGTATGTACCACACTTTGCTTGGCGAGGAAGGTTTCCAAAAAGGTATGAAGCTTTACTTTGAGCGTCACGACGGTACCGCGGCAACATGTGAAGACTTCGTTTCTGCAATGGAAGATGCAACGGGCGTTGACCTTAAGCAATTCCGTCTATGGTATAGCCAATCTGGTACACCAACACTTCGTGTAAACAGCGAATACAACGCTGAAGCAAAAACTTACGCGCTAACAGTTGAGCAATTTACTGAAGCAACGCAAGACCAAGCAGAAAAACAAGCACTGCACATTCCATTCGATATCGAGCTGTATGATTCGAAAGGTCAGATTATCCCACTGATCATTAACGGCGAATCAGTTCACAATGTTTTGGACATCAAGCAAGATAAACAAACATTTGTGTTCGAGAATGTCGCAGATCAACCAGTGCCTTCATTGTTACGCGAGTTCTCTGCGCCAGTTAAATTGGAATACGATTACAGCGACGCAGAACTGATCTTCCTAATGAAGCACGCAACCAACGATTTTGCTCGTTGGGATGCAAGCCAAATGCTATTAGCGAAGTACATTCGACAAAATGTCAACAATGTCCAAACGGGCAGTGAGGTTCAACTTTCAGAAGATCTTATCGATGCATTCCGCGGCGTATTATTGGATGAAAACTTAGAGCCTGCATTTATCGCTCAAGTCTTCTCATTGCCATCTATCAATGAAATCACAGGCTGGTACAAACAGATTGATGTAGATGCAGTTGATACGGCTTTAAATAGCATTACAGTGTCACTTTCTGCCGCATTGGAAGACGAACTAAGTGCCACTTACCACACGCTAAAACAAGCCGAATACACCATCGACCATGCAGCAATCGGCAAACGTGCGTTGCGTAATCAATGTCTTCAGTTCTTAGCTCATACAGACAAAGGTAATACGTTAGTTAAAGCGCAGTATGAAGCTGCCAATAACATGACCGATACCATTGCAGCTATGAGTGCAGCGAACAGTGCTCAACTGGAATGTCGTGAAGAGCTGATGGCTGATTACAGCGACAAGTGGAAACATGACGGTTTGGTTATGGACAAATGGTTTGCAATGCAGGGTAGTAACCCAGCAGAAGATGCACTTGAAAAAGTGAAAGCTACCATGAATCACGAAGCGTTCAGCTTGAAGAACCCGAACCGTACGCGCAGCTTAATTGGCTCGTTCTTGGCTGCAAACCCAGTTCGTTTCCACGACAAATCGGGTTCTGGTTACCAATTTGCCGGTGAAATTCTTCGTCAGTTGAACGACTCCAACCCTCAAGTTGCATCTCGCATGATTGATCCTCTGCTGAAGTTCCGTAAATACGATGAAGCTCGCCAAGCGATGATTCGAGCAGAACTTGAAAAACTAAAAGCAATGGACAACCTTGCCAAAGACCTGTTTGAAAAAGTGACTAAAGCACTAGACGAATAGTCGCTAAAATAATAGGGTGGTCGCAATGACCACCCTAATTGTATCTACTACAACGTTTCTAGTTCATGAAGCACTATTACTTTACGCTGAATATTCCTTATCAAACATTTCTGTCCCATTACTCGGGCGCCGCAAGTTCCGTTCAAGTCATAACAAACAACGGCTTAAGGCTACAACTTCCTGCAGCCAAATTTAGACCATTTCTTAGCCAATTAGGGGTGAGAGGCCAATTTAGGCTAACAACTGACCAAAATAACAAGTTTCTAAAGTTAGAAACTCTGTGATGCTTTGTATTTGTAGAGAGTTAAATAGGAATCTTAGTCACAGAATCAGACATTTCACCTCCTACCACAGCGAATAGTTGTTAAACATTTGTAATTATGCTTTTACAATGAGTGCATGCATTACCTATGCTTAGTTTCTAGGGTAACAACCCTGTTACTAAGTCCCCCTACAAAACAACAATTCTAATGTGGAGTGTGAATATGACCGCGCGTGAAAATGTAGTGCCGGTTCTGCTTGAAAAGGTTTACCAACTGATTCAAGACAAACTCGAGCTTTCTCACCAAACGCTTGTAACCAAACTTGCTCAACACTTATTTAGTAACATTGCTGATGATGACTTGATTCAGCGAAACGAATCCGACCTCTATGGTGCTGTTGTCAGTCTTTGGCACCACATAAACGAAAAAAAACCAGAAGATATCTCGGTCCGTGTGTTTAACCCGACCGTAAGTCGTCAAGGCTGGCAATCCACACACACAATCGTAGAAGTTGTTGTTCCAGATAGTCCATTCTTAGTGGATTCAATCAAGATGGCGCTAGCGCGCTTAGATCTTGTTTGCCATTTAATGCTCAATAATCCAACTCAGCTAGAGCGTGATAAAAAAGGTCAAGTAACAGAAGTGAACGGTGAGGGTGGTGTTCTTCAATCACTATTCCACATCGAAGTTGACCGCCTAACAAGTAAAGAAGAGATGCAAGCTCTTAAAGAAGAGTTATTGAACATCCTGTCTGATACACGCCTAGTTGTTAATGACTGGCAGCCAATGGTCGACAAACTCAAGATCGTTACAGATGATCTTGAAAAAAACAAAGATCGTGTTTCGATGAAAACCGATCGTTTGGACGAAACCATCGCATTTTTACGTTGGCTTGGTGATCATAACTTTACCTTTATGGGTTACAAAGATTATGACTTAGCGGAAATAAATGGTGATACGGAACTACGACCAGCAAAAGAAAAAGGCCTAGGTCTGTTTGCTGATGAAAAGCGCATTCGCAGCGTTAAATTGTCTGAATTGTCTGATTCAGCAAGACTAGAAGCGAAAAAACCTTACGCTTTGATCATTACGAAAGGCAATCAAGCGTCTCGTATCCACCGTCCTGCTTACACCGACTACATCGGCATCAAAAAGTTTGATGAAAATGGCAAAGTAATTGGCGAGCACCGCTTCACTGGTTTGTACACATCCGCGGTATACAACCAAGCTGTTCACAGCATTCCTCTAATTCGAGAAAAAGTAGATCGTATCTTAGAAGCAAGTGGTTACCGCCGCGGCTCATACTCCTACAAAGCGCTGCATAATATTCTTGAAAACTACCCACGTGATGAACTGCTACAAGCGAACGAAGAAGATTTGCTTGAAGTCGGCATGGGCGTAGTACAAATGCAAGACCGTGACTTACTACGTTTGTTCGTACGTAAAGACCCGTTCGGTCGTTTCTTCAGCTGCATGGTGTACGTAACGAAAGACCGTTACAACACAGAACTCCGCCGCCAAACTCAACGCATTCTTAAGCAGTATTTTGGCTGTGAACAAGAAGTTGAATTTACGACGTTCTTCTCTGAAAGCCCATTGGCAAGAACGCATTACATTGTTCGTGTAGACAATAACAACATTGATGTAGACGTGAAAAAAATCGAGCAGAATTTAATGGAAGTTTCTACCTCTTGGGACGACAGATTAAAAGAGTCGATCATTGCTAACTTTGGTGAAAGCAAAGGTCTACCACTATCGAAAGAGTACATGAGCGCGTTCCCTCGTTCATACAAAGAAGACATGATGCCTGGTTCTGCTGTTGCAGACATTGAGCGCCTTGAAGCACTGAGTGACGACAACAAACTTGGCATGCTTTTCTACCGTCCGCAGGAAGTTGCAACGGATTCGAAAGCGGTTCGCTTAAAACTTTACCATCGTGACGAACCAATCCATCTATCAGACGTAATGCCAATGTTGGAAAACTTGGGTCTACGCGTGATTGGTGAATCTCCTTACGAGATCGAGAAAAACAATGGCCAGACGTTCTGGATCCTAGATTTCTCAATGCTGCATAAGAGCGAAAAAACCGTTGATCTTCGCGAAGCTCGTGATCGTTTCCAACAAGCATTTGCAGCGATTTGGGCAGGGGATCTAGAAAGTGATGGTTTCAACCGTTTGGTACTGGGTGCTTCGTTATCTGGTCGTGAAATCTCGATTCTACGTGCTTACGCGCGCTACATGCGTCAAGTTGGTTTCCCATTCAGCCAACAATACATTGAAGATACACTAAGCCATTACCCTGATTTAGCTACTGGCTTGGTTAACCTATTTGCTAAACGTTTCGATCCAAAACATAAAGGCAGCGAAAAAGGCCAAAGTGATCTGATTAAGAAGCTGACTGAACAACTGGATCGTGTAGAAAGCCTAGATGATGATCGTATTATTCGTCGTTACATGGATATGATTATGGCAACGCTGCGTACTAACTACTACCAGTTGGACGAAAACAAGCAGTCGAAGCCTTGGCTATCTTTGAAGATGAAACCAAGCGAAATCCCAGAGATTCCTCAGCCAGTTCCTGCTTTTGAGATTTTCGTCTACGCGCCAGACATTGAGGGTGTTCACCTTCGTGGCGGTAAAGTTGCACGTGGTGGCTTACGTTGGTCAGATCGCCAAGAAGATTTCCGTACAGAAATTCTTGGTCTTGTAAAAGCTCAGCAAGTTAAGAACACCGTTATTGTTCCAGTTGGGGCAAAAGGTGGTTTCGTTTGTAAGCGTCAGCCGTCTCTGACCACTCGTGATGAAATCTTTGCAGAAGGTCAACGCTGCTATAAACAGTTCATTCGCGCATTGCTTGATGTTTCTGACAACATCATTGAAGGCGAGGTGATTCCACCACAAAACGTAATTCGTCACGATGAAGATGACCCATACCTAGTGGTTGCTGCCGACAAAGGCACGGCGACATTCTCTGATTTGGCGAACTCAGTCTCAGCAGAATACAACTTCTGGCTTGGCGATGCGTTTGCGTCAGGTGGTTCAAACGGTTACGACCACAAAGCAATGGGTATCACTGCAAAAGGTGGTTGGGAATCAGTTAAACGTCATTTCCGTGAAATGGGCATCAACTGTCAAACGACTGACTTTACCGCAATCGGCGTAGGCGATATGGCTGGTGATGTGTTTGGTAACGGTATGCTGCTATCTAAGCACATTCGTCTGCAAGCTGCGTTTAACCACATGCACATCTTTATTGATCCGAACCCAGATTCAGCCACCAGCTGGGAAGAGCGTAACCGATTGTTTAATCTACCAAGATCAAGTTGGGAAGATTACAACGCCGAGTTGATCTCGCAAGGTGGTGGTGTGTTCTCACGTCGTGCAAAATCGATCCAACTAACGCCTGAAATCCAAAAAATGTTGGGCACCAAGAAGGCATCCGTAGCACCAAACGATCTGATTAAAATGATCCTAAAAATGAAAGTGGATCTACTTTGGAACGGTGGTATCGGTACTTACGTTAAAGCTTCGACTGAAACGCATACAGACGTTGGTGACCGAGCAAATGACCTGCTTCGTATTGATGGTCGTGAGCTGCGCGCAAAAGTGGTTGGTGAAGGTGGTAACTTAGGTATGACACAGCTTGGTCGTATCGAGTACGCACTAAACGGTGGTCGAGTTAACACCGACTTTGTTGACAATGTTGGCGGTATAGACTGCTCGGATAACGAAGTAAACATTAAGATCTTTTTGAACGGACTGGTTTCAAATGGCGATCTTACCGTTAAACAACGCAACCAAATTCTTGAATCTATGGAAGAAGAGGTCGGTGAAATCGTTCTGGATGACGCATACCGTCAATCTGAGTCCATTTCAGTGACAGAGCAACAAGGCGTTGGCATCGTTAAAGAACAGATTCGTTTCATCCACACAATGGAAAAAGCAGGGTACTTGGACCGTGCACTTGAGTACATTCCTGATGATGAAACGTTGCTGGAACGCGAAAAGCAGGGCCTAGGTCTTACTCGTCCTGAGCTATCGGTACTTGTCGCTTACGGCAAAATGGTTCTGAAACAGCAACTCGTGACGGATGACATTGCAAATGATGAATTCCATGCGAAACAACTGGTTGAGTACTTCCCAAGTGAGTTACGCCGTAACTATAAAGATCAAATGGTTAACCATCCGCTACGTGCAGAAATTATCGCGACTGCGCTAGCAAACCAAATGGTTAACGAAATGGGCTGTAATTTCGTCACTCGTCTTCAAGAAGAGACGGGAGCAAGTGTTGTTGATATTGCAAATGCTTACAGTGCAGCACGTGAAATATTTGATCTTGCGGAAATTCTTAAGCAAACTCGCGCGTTAGACAACGTTGCAACGGCAGATGCGCAGTACGAGATCATGTTCTACGTACGCCGAGCACTACGTCGTATTGCTCGTTGGTTACTGCGTAATCGCAGCGGTAAATCTACCGTTGGTGAGTTGATTGCAATCTACAAACAAGATGTGAATGTTATTGCTGAAACTCTTGATAGCATGCTGGTTGAATCTGAAGTGGAAGAGCACAATGAGTTGGCTCAAACATGGATGGAGCGTGGGGTAGAAGAAAAACTTGCCCATCAAGTAGCACGTCTATCGAGCCTTCAATCGGCACTGGATATTTCATCGGTTGCAAGTGAAACTGGCAAAACAGTTGAACAAGCATCGAAGCTATACTTCAACCTTGGCGATCGCTTGTCGTTGCACTGGTTCTTGAAACAAATCAATAGCCAAGCTGTCGACAACAACTGGCAAGCTCTAGCTCGCGCGGCATTCCGAGAAGACCTAGATTGGCAACAACGTCAGTTGACAGCGCAAGTTCTCAACTGTGCGTGTGCAAGCGAAGATCTTGATGTAATGCAAGCGCTTGAAGAGTGGATGGAAGCAAACGAACAATCACTTCATCGTTGGGAAAGCATCCTTAATGAGTTCAAAGTCGGTTCTGTACATGAATTTGCCAAATTCTCGGTAGCTCTTCGTGAACTGGTACTGCTTAATTTGAATTGCTCTTCAAACGAGTAGGTGAGTTAACTTATTAGAAAAAGCCTCGTAAATGCGAGGCTTTTTTGTATCCGCAAACACCAATTTCGGCTATTAACGTGACATTGTAACTAAATTTTAAAACTTAACTTCTGCTGAAATCGATTGCTTTTCCATTAGAAACTGAATATTTCAATGCGGCAAAAAATCGCTAATTCTTTGTTTTTATGAAAAAACTTCTAACTCAAGATGCAATTTTACTTAATTCATTCATTTTCATTGAATTACAATAAAAAACAGTAAATAATATTGACCCGTTTACACGGGGCTTTTTTCTTTCGGAGGCACAATGCTTTACCGTCTAGCCAGAACTGGCTTTTTCCAACTTGATGCCGAAAAGGCACATGATCTTGCAATCAAGAACTTCCAACGCTTTAACGGCACACCACTCGATCTTTTCTATCGTCAACAATTACCTAACCGTCCAGTAGAATGCATGGGGTTAACATTCCGTAACCCAGTGGGTCTTGCTGCTGGTTTAGATAAAAACGGGGAATGTATTGAAGCATTCGATGCGATGGGATTTGGCTTTGTTGAAGTTGGCACAGTGACTCCTCGTCCTCAGCCAGGTAATGACAAACCGCGTTTGTTCCGTTTGGTTGAAGCAGAAGGCATCATCAACCGAATGGGCTTTAACAACTTAGGTGTGGATCATCTGGTTGAGAATGTGAAAAAAGCAAAGTTCAACTGTGTTCTTGGTATCAACATTGGTAAAAACAAAGATACACCAATCGAGAACGGGGCAGAGGACTACTTGATTTGTATGGAGAAAGTGTACGAATATGCTGGTTACATCGCTGTAAACATTTCTTCTCCAAACACTCCGGGGCTTCGCTCTCTACAATACGGTGAAGCACTCGACGAGTTACTATCAGAGCTTAAAGCGAAACAATCAGAGCTTGCAGAAAAACACGGTAAGTACGTTCCACTAGCACTTAAGATTGCCCCTGATTTGAGCGATGATGAAATCACTCAGATTTGTGAATCACTACTGAAAAACAATATCGATGGTGTTATTGCAACAAACACTACACTGGATCGAACAGTAGTTGAAGGTATGAAACACGCAAATGAAGCAGGTGGTTTAAGCGGTCGTCCGGTGCAATCTCGTTCAACAGAAGTTGTTCGCAAATTGCACGAAGCATTGGGTGACAAACTTCCTATCATTGGTGTTGGCGGCATTGACTCTTATGTTGCTGCAAAAGAGAAAATGATGGCAGGCGCTCAACTCGTACAAGTTTATACTGGCTTTATCTACCATGGTCCTGGCCTAGTACGCGATATTGTTAAAAATCTGTAGCACTCATCAAATAAATCGCTGAGAATTCAACGCTTATTTCAGAAAAAAGAGGAACTCGTTTCCTCTTTTTTTTTGTCCGTTCGTTTGTAAAATTTAGAAAATCATGAGTAGGTAATTAAGCGTCTTACCTCTTTACCATTGATTCACTAGTCAAGAGAGAACGGAATAATGCTTAAACCCAGCGACAAATGGAATTGGTATTTTGACGAGCACAAAGCTTGCTTAATGCTGGATCTGGGGGAGGAAATGATTTTCCAAACCAATCTATCCCGTAAGCTGTTGGTCAACTGTGCCTTCTCAAAAAACGAATTTACAGTCGACGATGCTAGTGCGTTTCAAACGTTTAATGAACGCATTCGCTGTCTCGATATCAATGAGTACCGTCAGGCCGAGCTAACACTTTACTGTGTAGCTGCGAAACGCTTCCATAAACCAGTCCAGCCTAAGAGCTGGTTCTTCGATGCTCAATCAACAGGGCACGAACCAGAAGAAGGGGACATGGTATTTCTATCTAACCGCTATTCTGAAGGGGTTTTCATCGTTTTAGAACCTGGCGAAGCTTCAAGCTTATGCGCGTATGTCGGTCAAGAAGAGTTCATTCTTGATGGCCATAAAACGCTGCAGTTTGGACAACCAATAAAAGTTATGCACGACAGAATGGTTTGTGCGAATCATTTATTTGTCATGGCTCCAATGGCTATGGTGGGTTAAACCTCTTTAAGTTTTCTCTATTTCGTTCCTTTGTTTGCCTTAATCGACCGCCTCAGGTCGATTTTTTTTATCCTTCTCCTTTCAAATACCTTTATTAATCGGCTGAAATCACTGCGTTGTTAAGCACATAACTATGAAGCTGGTCACTTTTATTCCACTTTTTTCATCTTAGCGATCACTAATATTAGGCAACTTATCGCCTAACATTCCCCAATTTCTTCCCCAATACATACAATTAGTAAGTAAATTACAACATAATTTTGCCATTGGTATATACCAATTATGAAGTAAATAAGTATTCACTTCTTCTTTAAAGTAAGGTTTTCGGTTAGCTAAAAGAATGGGAAAAGAATGGGAAAAGAAATGCTCAGCTCGAAATGTAGGAAGTTTCAGATCAAGTGATTGGTGATTGTTTGCTCTGGTGAAACTAAAAACGCCTTTAAAAACGAGGCATTGATCGTAAAGTCAGGTATAATTAAGGCCATTTTTTATTAACGAAAGAACACTATGAATCAATATCTCGCGGTAACTTCAAACGGCATGGAAAACCTGCTTGTTGAAGAACTGACTAAACTAGGCATTGAAAACGCGAAACCAGTACAGGCGGGCGTAAAATTTAAAGCCACGAATGAGCAAATCTATCGTTGTTGTTTGTGGAGCCGCTTGGCATCACGATTTGTACGTGTTTTATCTGAATTCACTTGTAACGACGACATGGATCTATACCTATCGACTTCGTCAATTAACTGGGTGAATCAATTCCACAGTTCTAAGCGTTTCGTTGTGGACTTTAACGGTACCAACCGCGAGATCCGCAACAGTCAGTACGGCGCGATGAAAGTAAAAGATGGCATCGTTGATTGCTTTGAGAAGAAAGGCTTACCTCGACCAAACATCAGCAAAGAACGTCCTGATATTCGCGTTCATGTTCGCCTTCACAAAGATAAAGCTATCTTAGGTGTTGATATGGTAGGCAGTGGCCTTCATCAACGTGGCTACCGTCCGGAATCTGGCCGAGCACCACTTCGTGAAACATTAGCAGCGGCGATCATTATGCGTTGTGGTTGGGACGGTCATCAGCCACTTCTCGATCCAATGTGTGGTTCTGGTACGTTACTGATTGAAGCGGCAATGATGGCTGCAAATATGGCTCCTGGTGTAAAACGAAAGCAATGGTGCTTTGAATCACTTGAAGACTTTGAGCCAGATACATGGGCTGAAATCAAATCAGAAGCAAACGTTCAGGCTAGACGCAGTGTCAAGAAAGTTGACGCTAAGTTTTTTGGCTTCGATAACGACCCTAAAGTGCTCAAAGTTGCACAAGAGAACGCTCGCAGAGCAGGGGTTGAGGAACTGATTGAGTTTGCTCAAGGCGATGCGGCAACTATTACGCGACCTGCAGGTTTTGAAAATGGTGTGATTGTATCTAACCCACCTTACGGCGAACGTTTGGGTACAGAGCCAGGTCTGATTGCGCTTTACACCGCGTTTGGTGGCCAATTGAAAGCAGAATTTGGTGGCTGCAAAGCGTCTATTTTCTCTAGTTCAGATGAGTTGTTGAGCTGTCTTCGCATGCGTGCAGATAAGCAATTCAAATTAAACAATGGTGCGTTACCGTGTCACCAAAAAAACTACAGCATCGCAGAACGTAGTGCCGATGAAGTAAAAGGTGCAGATACCAATACTCAAATCGCTCCTGATTTTTCAAACCGTTTGAAGAAAAACATTGGCAAAATTGGCAAATGGGCTCGTAAAGAGAAATTAGATTGCTACCGCATCTATGACGCAGACCTTCCTGAATATAACGTAGCGATTGACGTATATGGCGATCAAATCGTGATTCAAGAATACGCAGCACCTAAAAATATCCCTGAAGAGAAAGCGAAACGCCGTTTGACGGATATCATTCGCGCAACGATTCAAGTGACAGGCGTAGAAGCGAACAAAGTTGTCCTTAAAGTTCGTGAAAAGCAGAAAGGTCGCAGCCAATATCAAAAGTTGGGTCAGGTATCTGAAACGTTAGAGGTGAACGAGTACGGCGTGAAGCTGATCGTGAATTTGCACGACTATCTTGATACGGGACTATTCCTAGATCATAAGATCACACGTCGTCGCTTAGGCGAAATGGCTCAAGGCAAAGATTTCTTGAACCTATTTGCTTACACAGGTAGTGCAACAGTACACGCGGCAGTTGGCGGAGCTCGTTCAACAACGACAGTAGACATGTCAAACACTTACCTGAACTGGGCAAAAGACAATATGCAGTTGAATGGTTGTATTGGACGCCAACATAGCTTTGAGCAAGCCGATTGTCTGCAGTGGCTTGAAAATGCAAAAGGCGAATACGACCTTATCTTTATTGATCCACCGACGTTTTCAAACTCAAAACGTATGGAAACGTCATTCGACGTGCAACGTGACCATATCAAGCTAATGACGAACTTGAAACGTTTGTTACGCGCAGGCGGTACGATTGTGTTCTCGAACAATAAACGTCACTTTAAGATGGATGAAGAAGGGTTGGCTGAGCTAGGACTAAAAGCTCAGAATATTTCATCGCAAACTTTACCTTTGGATTTTTCTCGAAACAAACACATCCATAACTGCTGGTTAGTGACACACGCAGAGTAAAGAAACGATTGAGTATAAGGACGTATAAGTGCTGACATTGTATAGCACAGAGGGGTGCCATCTTTGTGAGATGGCATTTGCTCTAGTAAGCCAGGTCGGCCTGGCGGAACAAACAGATATTATCGATATCGCATTCGATGATGAACTGTTTTCTCGTTACGGTGTAACGATACCCGTATTAAAATATCAAGATTCTGAGTTGAACTGGCCGTTCGATTTAGATGAACTCAAAAATTGGTTGGAAAATAATGGCATTACTTACCATTCATAACGCGCAACTTGCTTTCGGTGATCATCCGCTATTAGACCGCGCAGAGTTTGCTTTGCAGGAAAATGAGCGTGTTTGTTTAGTAGGGCGAAACGGTGCTGGTAAGTCAACGTTGATGAAAGTACTTGCTGGCGACATCTTACTGGACGACGGCAAAATTCAAATAACACAAGATGTTGTTGTTTCTCGTTTGGAGCAAGATCCACCGCGCAACCAAGAAGGTACTGTTTATGAGTATGTCTCTGGTGGCTTAGCGGAAATTGGCGAACAGCTTAAGATCTACCATGATCTTCTTGATCTTGTTGCGCAAGACCCAAGCGAAAAGAACATCAACCGCTTAGCAAAAACTCAAGAACAATTGGATCATTCCAATGCGTGGCGTTTTGATGACCGAGTTAAAAACGTACTTAGTGCCCTAAAGTTAAGTCCAGACACATTACTTCGTGACTTATCTGGCGGCTGGCAACGCAAGGCGGCATTAGCTCGCGCTCTAGTTTGTGACCCTGATGTATTACTACTTGACGAACCAACCAACCATTTGGACGTCACAACCATCGAATGGCTAGAGAACTTCCTGAAAGATTTCAAAGGTTCGATTATCTTCATTTCCCACGACCGCGCATTCATTAAATCTATGGCGACACGTATTGTCGACTTAGACCGCGGGCAACTTTCCTCTTTCCCTGGTGATTACGACAATTACTTGCTTGAGAAAGAAGAGATGCTTCGTGTTGAAGAGATGCAAAACGCTGAGTTCGACAAGAAACTGGCTCAAGAAGAAGTGTGGATTCGCCAAGGTATTAAAGCGCGTCGTACTCGTAATGAAGGACGCGTACGAGCACTTAAGAAACTTCGTGAAGAGCGTCGCGACCGCAGAGAAGTGCAGGGTAAAGTTAATCTCAATATCGATGATGCGTCACGCTCAGGCAAAATCGTCTTTGAAGCAGAGAATGTGTCTTTTGCTTACGACGGTAAGCAAATTGTTGATAACTTCAGCTTCAACATCATGCGCGGCGATCGTATTGCCCTTATTGGTCCAAATGGTTGTGGTAAAAGTACCGTACTGAAGTTATTGCTTGGGCAACTAGAAGCTCAATCGGGTCGCTTACATTGTGGTACCAAGCTTGAAGTCGCTTACTTCGATCAATACCGTGAGATCCTCGATCCTGAGAAAACTGTTATCGACAACTTAGCGGACGGTAAGCAGGAAGTAATGGTAGGTGGTCGTCAGCGTCACGCTTTAAGCTATCTTCAAGATTTTCTGTTTGCACCAAAGCGCGCTCGCACGCCAGTTAAAGCCTTATCTGGCGGAGAAAAAAACCGATTGTTGCTCGCTCGTATCTTACTGAAACCTAATAACTTACTTATTCTTGATGAGCCAACCAACGATTTGGATATCGAAACGTTGGAACTTTTAGAAGAAATGCTTGCCAATTATCAGGGTACGTTGCTGTTAGTAAGTCACGACCGTGAGTTTGTTGATAATACAGTAACGACTAGCTGGATTTTTGAAGGTGACGGTGTAATCGAAGAGTTCGTGGGTGGTTATCACGATGCGAAGCAGCAACGTGATCAAGCACTTGCAGTTCGTTTTTCGACGGAAAAACCAGCGAAAAAAGAGAAAGTGGTTGAGGAAACTCCCAAAACAACTCAACCTAAGAACAACTCTAAGAAGTTATCGTATAAGCTGCAAAGAGAATTAGAAGCTCTTCCAGCTAAGCTAGAACAGTTAGAATCGGATATTGAAACTCTGCAAGAACAAGTGAATGACCCTGAGTTTTTCGCTAAGCCAGTCGAGCAGACTCAACCGGTATTGGAACAACTTGCTGCTTTAGAGCAGGAGTTAGAAATCGCATTCGAGAGATGGGAAGAACTCGAAGCAATGCAACAGGATAGTTAAGAATTCAATGAATTGTAGTAAGAAATTCAAGTTAACCGCTGTCGCTTTGATGGTGGGTACCGCAATGAATGCTAATGCAGCACTGTATCAAGTAGTTGAAGTTTCCCCTGAAAACGTCACTACGGAAACAATGCACGGTGTCGCAATTCAACAAGGTGACGTGGATAATAATCCTGATACAGGAAAACCTTTCGCGCTAGGTTGTTTTGATAAAGGAGCAGATTGTGATTCAAAGCACTTTAAACTTGCGCTTGAAACGCGAGTAACCCCAATCTCAACTGGGCAAGAAGTCGACGGTGTTAGCTACCGTGAAGAAGTGCCATTTGCTTTGGATTCTGGCTTCTATTACGTACAAGAGTATGACGATTTTGAAAGATACTGTTTCAACGAACGTCGCTACTCAACCTGTGAATCTTGGGCATCCGTACATTGGAATCCTTGGCAAAAAGAAGCGTTTAATAAAGATTTTACTCCAAATGCACTAGCTTATGTTGAGGGGGATACGCCCAATACAATCGATTCTTCAGCGTATACAAATGAGTACAATAATATCATTAACAGTCTGACTAAAGACGGTGAGCCCGTAGGTAATCAGAGTGTTGTTGATCAAACGGTAACACCTCCGGTACTAAAAACTCGAAATACCATTGTTGCACCTGGAGTAGAGCCGCAGTTCGAAACTGATGGTACTACTCCCAAAGTTCTAGAAAGCAGGGCTTGGAAAACAAACGGAACATTTACTGTAGGTAGCGTTTCGAGATTTGCTAACAATGATAATGGCGACCATTCTACGTCTAAAGCTGCCATTTGGGACTCGACAGGCTCTGCCTTCGAATTAAATTGGCCAAGTGGACAAGCTCAAGAAGATGAACGCTTGGCACAAGGTAGCATGCGAGATCTTGTTGTAAAAGGTTCAACTGTTTATGGTGTTGGGTACAACACCTATGACAGTGACAACAACTACATGAACGCAACAGTCTTCGTAGGAACGTTGGCAAAAGAAGGCTCAGTCGTTGATTCTACATGGGTAAATAAAGAAGTTGATGGTGCCCAACAAAGAATCAGTGGTGATACGGTTCATACCAACTCACGTCTAACTGATGTAAATGCAAATTTTGTTGCGATTGGTGAAGCCAAACGTTCGGGGGCTTACTTAATGCCAACGGGGTCAGCACCAAATCGTCTTTTTGTTGTTGACGATGTGACTAAGAGCTCAGTAAGTGCCTTCTACCCAACTTCTGGTATATTCTTTAGCGGTGCTGGCGGTCAAATGGGTGGCATCAACTCATACAATGAGATTGTTGGTCAATTAGACGCTGAGAAGACTCGTGAAGAAGAGGGTAAACCTCGTCGTAAGCGTGGATTTATCTATCCATATGCTCAAGGTGGTACAGTTAGTGAGCGTGCTAAAGAAATCTTCGATGGCAAAGCGTGGTTTCTCGACGATCTTACCAACGGTGCAAACGATCAGAGCGCAAGCGCTAGAGATATTTCTGACAGCAACAACGAGTTCCGTATCATTAATGCTTCAGATATCAACGACGCCGGCGTTATCTCAGCGACAGCAATGAAGTGCGCAGGCGGTTACGACACAACGGCTCACAACTCTTTCTGTAGTAGCGGTGAAGAGAAAATCGTTGCTGTCAAGCTTAAGCCGATTCCAGGTGCAACTAAAGCTAATATTCAACCACGAAGTGTTGAAGAAGCAACAGCGGAACGTCAAGGCGCAGGCCTTGGTTGGTTAGCTTTGACCATGCTTGGTTTGTTTGGGTTCCGTAGAAAATAGTCAGTAATTTTTAATTCAAGCAGAGGCTCACAGAATTGAGTCTCTGCTTTTTTTATGCCTTGAGAAATCGCGCAATTTGATCGATTCTTATAAGTGGAGTCATAAAAACTCCACCAAAGTTTCACAATAACAGCTGTACGTTAGTAAATGGACCTGTATGAGGAATTAACTATGAAGAGACAAAAGCGTGATCGCCTAGAACGAGCTCAATCTCAAGGCTATAAAGCTGGGTTGAATGGAAGGTCTCAAGAGGCTTGCCCATATCAACAAATTGACGCTCGGTCGTATTGGTTAGGTGGTTGGCGTGATGCCAGAGATGAAAAACAATCTGGTCTCTACAAATAACTCTCCACATACAAACAGAAGGATTTGAAAGGGCTCGTTAAGAGCCTTTTCTGCATTTGATAGCTAGGAGTATGGTTATCTAGATAAAGAAAAGGCCCCTAAAGGAGCCTTCTTAAATAATTCAGAGTAGGAGACTAGAAGCTTGAAGTGTCTTGGAATAAGCCCACTTTCAGATCTTTTGCTACGTAGATTTCTTTGCCATCTACACATACACGACCATCAGCTAAACCCATTACCAATTTACGGTTAACAACACGCTTCATGTGGATCTCGTATGTCACTTTTTTCGCTGTTGGTAGGATCTGACCAGTAAATTTCACTTCGCCAACCCCAAGAGCACGGCCTTTGCCTTTACCGCCAACCCAGCCTAGGAAAAAACCAACAAGCTGCCACATTGCATCAAGGCCAAGACAGCCAGGCATTACTGGGTCGCCAGGGAAGTGACAATCGAAGAACCAAAGATCTGGAGTAATATCCAACTCTGCAAGAATTAAACCTTTACCAAAATCACCTTCTGTTTCAGACATTTTAGTAACTCGGTCCATCATTAGCATGTTTGGTGCAGGAAGTTGTGGGTAACCCGGACCAAAAAGCTCGCCTTGGCTAGAAGCAAGAAGATCATCACGGTTGTAAGAATCACGTTTGTTTTGCATTATCAATTACTCCAATTTTTGACAGATGCATGTTAGTGAACACGTGTACGCTAAACAACTCCGATCAGTACTAGACAAACCAGTTTTTGATGCGCTGCACAATTCCTTCTGGATGCTCATGTCTTTCAAAATTTTCAATACGTTCGGCGATCTTGCCGATGACGCTATCATCTTCGCCTCTGAATGATTTGCCCATTAGAATTGGTATTGCTTCATCAACGGTAGAAACCGACCAAATATGGAACTCACCATTCTTAATGCTTTCTATGACATCTTTATGTAAAGCAAGGTGCTTCAAGTTCGATTTAGGCATAATAACGCCTTGATGACCAGTGAAGCCTTGGTGTTTACAAACTTGATAAAAACCTTCGATCTTCTCATTTAAGCCGCCTACCGCTTGTACTCGGCCAAATTGGTCCACCGCGCCAGTCACCGCGATTTGTTGATTAACCGGTGATTCAGACAGTGCACTTACCAAACAGCATAACTCTGCCAATGAAGCACTATCACCATCAACTTCACTATAGGATTGCTCGAAAACAATGGACGCAGAGTAAGGCAGTGGTTCATCCAAATTCAAAGCAGAGCTTAAAAATGCTTGCATGATCATCATGCCTTTCGCATGAAGATTGCCTCCAAGTTCAGCTTTGCGCTCAACATCGGAAATGTCACCATCTCCAAAGTGAATAACACATGAAATTCGCGCTGGCTCGCCATAAGAGACAGGATGCCCGGCCATATCAATAACCGTGAGTCCGTTAATTTGGCCGATTTGTTCGCCAGTAGTCTCAATGATGACCTGACCATCAAGAATGTCATAAACTGCACGTTGAGGAAGGTAAGACTCTCGATAATATTTATCGTCGATGGCTTTATCTATCGCCACATAATCAATGATATTTTGATCGCTAAACTGAGCTGCTAAGCTAAGTAGTTGGCAATGCCACATCACACCTAAAGGCAAATAATGTTGGTCCTCAGTTAAACGCATGCCTGCTAATAGTAACCGTTGAAAAGCACCTTCATCCAACGATGGGAAACCGTACTCCGAACAAATCCAATTCACCAAACCTACATACAACTCTAAGTTACTTGCAGATAAGTGGATATCTTCTTCAACTTCGGTATACATCGTTAGGCCGGTTGAAAAATCTTCGTCAACATACTCAAGGTCGGCCAATTGATTACGATCGCCAGTAACAATAATCTTAACGTCAAATTCTTTTTCATCGGCCGTTAAAATAGGTAGTCGAGTAGGGCTTACATTCAAGGGTTTTACTGACTTTCCTTGAATGGCAGACTTAATGCTCGGCCAATATCCGGGATTCGCCAAAATGAGATTCGCTGGTAAAATCAAATACCCGCCGTTAGCCTTGGAAAGTAATCCAGCTTCAACTACAACATCGCCTTTTAAATCAACACTGTAGCGATCAAACAAGAGCTTTGCGTCCAAAGACTCTGTCATTATTGTAGGCTCTAAACCATCAGTGACCACGTCACAAATAAACTTACGATAAACCGTATTATCTGCACAGTTTATTACCAAAACTCGAGTCAAGCCTTTGATTTTCTTGAATCGTTCAACAGTAGCGAGGAGTCTTGGTTGAAGTTCTACGAACTTCTTCTTAGGTAGAGAGGAGGCAGATTTTAAAATGTCTTCGTACTGTTCGAACGAAGGAGTCACGTCTTTCCAATTAAGTTGATTCATTTAGTTTCATCATTATTCAATATTGCGGTCATTATAACGAAAGGGCTCTGAACTCCCTAGTGCCAATTGGTGTAGTTGTAAATGCAAATAACTCGTTGAGTATCATTTGGACAAATGAGTGATCAACATCGATACTTCAAAGAGTTTTCATTGATGAATAACTATAACTGGGTTACGCTGTCACCAGGTTAGCTTTATGAGTCAGAAAGAATGAAATATCAGCAACTTGAAAATTTAGAGTGTGGATGGAAGTGGAAGTATCTAATCAAAAAATGGAAAGATGGTGAAGCGATTACCAGACATATTGATACAAGTGAAGCTGATGCAGCTGTCGCCGAGTTACGACGCATAGAGCACGAACCTACATTAGTGCTAGCTTGGATTGAAAAACACATGTCTGAAGAGCTAGAGAACAAACTCAAGCAGGCAATTCGCGCAAAACGAAAGCGCCACTTCAACGCAGAACAAGTTCACACCAAAAAGAAATCGATCGATCTTGATTACCGTGTTTGGGAAAAATTATCTAATCGAGCTAATGAACTGGGGTGTACGCTGTCTGATGCCATTGAATATCTACTTTCAGAAGCCTCAAGAAGTGAAAAAGCAAGCCAGAAAGTTACGTCCATCAAAGAAGACTTGAGTAAGCTACTATCCAGCTAAGGAGTGTTAGATGCTATATGTGATATTAATTGCTGCAATCGTCATATTCTGGTTGATCGCCGTGGATAGACCCGTGTTAAAAGTGAGTTTTGATGACGGCCACTTGAGCAAGGTAAAAGGGCATATACCTCCATCTTTTAAACATAACTTACAAGATATTGGCGAACATGACCCATTTACTGGTGAACTCAAAGTGTACAACCAACGCTCCGGAATGAGGCTGGTCTTTTCTAAAGACGTACCAAAGAAAGTTCAACAACGAATTCGAAATGTTTTTCCTCATCAAGGTTTCAAAGCTAATAAAGGCAAGAAACAAGCTTAGCCGACATATCAATTACTTATCTACGTTAAACGGGACGCAAAATTGTGTCCCGTTTTAGCATTTGACGCATAAAAAATTACAATCAGTCCATTTATCAAAAATGGA
This sequence comes from Vibrio sp. VP6, assembly GCF_028823755.1. Classification (NCBI taxonomy): domain Bacteria; kingdom Pseudomonadati; phylum Pseudomonadota; class Gammaproteobacteria; order Vibrionales; family Vibrionaceae; genus Vibrio; species Vibrio sp. VP6. The sequence continues at coordinate 141,663 of NZ_JAPEID010000006.1, read as the reverse complement.
TTTACGAATGCGATACGTTGTCACTTTATTTTTATTATTGTTACCCACAGCGTCAACATTGGCCGATGATTCAGAAACAAATCCAGTGGCTAAGAAAATTAAATCGACGCTACAAAAGAAAGTCGATAAGCAGTTCGACCAATATGATGGTTATTGCGATTTAATGATTGAAATGGAACATAAAGGAAAAGTAGCAATAGTAAAACGAGTTACTGGAAGCGGAGATACAAAAGTTTGCCGTTTTGCTCGTTCAAACTTAAAAACCGGTAAGCGATATCGTTACAAACATCCTGAAAAATATATCCGCATACATATAACAACTGGTTCGTGAACCTTCAGTTTAAAGTAAGCAAGACCGAGTTACCGCAAATCAATTGGTTTCTATAATCCGTAACCCTGCGAACTGGTTCGAAACGTCATTAATGACGATTTACACAGCGAGTAGGGAGCCTATACTTTTGGCGGATCGATTGACCTCGACAGGCTTCAAATGAAAGCCACCAAAGCAGAAGCCTAAAAAAGCCGAACCCTTAGCGATGGGGTTCGGCTTTTTTGTGTGGCAATGGTGTGCGAAAAATTTTGGCGGAGTGGATATGTACAATAAATCATACTAATGTGGCGCTTCCTAGACATTTCAATTATTGGAGAACCACAAATGAGAGACAAACAACACTACCTCACAAGAAGACAAATTTATAAAGTTGATACGGATTTGGCATTTTCATTAGATGTATTCGGGGATTTCCTAGCAGAACGAGAAGGTTATAAATCACTAGATGGCATGGATGCCGTTTATTTCTATCTTGTCCATAAATTCCATTGGCTTCCTTCGGTAGTTAAAAGTATGACAGTTGATGACCTACGTTTTGTTCTATCAGAAGAAATGCATGGCTGGGTGATGCCTAAGGATGCTGCAGAAGTGTGCGCGAACTGAAAGTGAACATAAAAGCCCTCTATTTTTGAGGGTTTTTATGTATGCAAAAGGACAAACTGTATTGCTGGTAACGCATTGAATATTTATACTTTTTAAAAAAGAATATGGGAGATTCGATGAAACTTTTTACCACAAGTAGCATACAACTTAGGAGTGAATATCCGAAATTGGACAACCATCAGCTATTTGAAATTCTTAATGAGGTGGCAGATGAAGAAAATCTCGAAGATTGTGCAAATCTATTGCAAGCGCATATATTGCAAACAGCCGAGTTGGAGCAAAACAAGTGTTAGACGTAAGAGATTTGTTAGAGTTTATTGGTGAGGACATCAAGACTTGTCGTCCAGTTTATCAGCTACGCAATCCCAAAGAGCCACACACATTGCAGAAATTGAAGGCTGCGGGTTATGTGGAGCGAAAGATAAAAACAACCGAAGGTAGAGAGGTAAAAGCGTGGATAACCGCAAACTAGCAATTAGTTTACTGAATGACTTAGGTTTTGAACATAAAGTAATTGTGGGTCCGATAATTCCACCACTAGGTGACATTTATCATTACTGGGCATCTGCTAAAACTCAAAAAGTTATACCTAGCAAAGAAATTATAGAGCCGAAGACATTTAAAGAGAGTTATGGTCGCACTAAAAAAGAGGCTGAAGATAGGCAGTACGCAAAAATTCTAGAGTGGGCAAAATCTCAAAAAGGCGGAGTATAATCCGCCTAAATTTTCCATTTTCTACCTCTAAATTTACTAGGTATCCATTCTGCGGCGTTCATTCTACGGCCGCCACGAAACGGCAACACGTTTTCTTTAGCGGGGTAAATCTTGGGATATTCGAAGTGTCCGTACATTTCCACAAACTGACGATGTTCGTCACGCCAGAACACAAAGCTTTCCAATTCTTTAGGGCTAAACTCACGACCAGACGGTGTGATAAACACAGCTCGTTTTTCACAGATACGAAACCCAGACCAACGCAAATCATTAGGCAAATAACCAAGCGCTTTAATCAACAGTAGTTTTTCTGCCATTGGATTGATAGGAACGAAACATGACAACGCTCGCATATTGAATAACTGACTAAAATTATTTTTCTTGTTGTTTTGGGCGTTACCGAACGCAACATTATGTGGCGGTCAGGCTTATAGTGGTTTTTCGTTGATTGCACAAAACAATCGTTACGAATAGTACAAGTAACTTGAGCTATGGAAACTCACAAAATTAAAAATTACAGTTTGGTTATCAGACACTTATGAAACGCTTAATCAAAGAGTTAGCCTTTGTTAACAAATCACCCCTTGGTGCGCATTATATCTGCTTATGTTGAATGCGATTGCATATGCTAGTCCTATAAAATGTCTCTCTTTTGAGGGACTATTCAATGAAGTATCACGAAATGACTAAAAACTATATTTTTCGTGAATTTGAATGTGGTTTATCCGTCGAACAAGCTGCTGAACTTTGTTTAAAAACTGTGAGAACAGTCAAAGAATGGGATAAGGGGAAAACCATTCCTCCTGAGTGTAAACGGCTCATGAGAATGACAAAGGGAAGAGAACTTAGCCCATCTGAGCAATGGGAGAACTTTAAAATGCATTACGATAGATTAGAACTTCCAACAGGACAACTGGTAACGGCTCAGCAAGTATTAACTGGAATAGCGTTGATTGAAATTGGTGCAGAACCCGACCGAAGAATAATGAGCAAACTTTTACGATACGCTAGAGTGCTAGCAACAAATAAATAGTGCATAAAGGACTCTGAGAAGAGTCCTTCGTGTTTTAATCGGTATGGTAGTTTTTGATTTGTTTCGCGATAGCTTTGAAGTGTGAACTTGATACCGAATACTTGTCACCATACTTCTCTAAGATTAAGTCTGCTAGTTGATTGGCTCTGACATAATCATCTTCATTACATTTTCTTTTTTCTTGGTATCGACTTCCCATTCGTCTGGCGAACTCAAAGAGATTTTCATTACTCAAAGATTCTAGAGCTGACAATGCATCTTTGGGAACAATGCCATTAAAAATAGGTAAGCATAGCTCTGGTCTATTCGCTATTGCTTCTGTGTCGTCATATTTTCCTAGCTTATACCAAAAATCAATTATAGTATTCTTGTTGTTGATGCCTTCGATGTACAAAATACTTTCTTTTAGGTGTGCTCTAATGTCTTCGCAGTCATATCTCTCTTCATCATACCCATCTTCCATATATATACCATCGGTAATTAGTCGTTCAAAGTGTGACAGATACGATATATGTAATTTTACTTTTTCCTTGAACTTAAAAAAATCTATATTTAATGAGCCTCTCTCTATGTCAGATGAAACTCTTTGTGCAAACTTTAATATTTCTTTAGGGTGAATTATTGAACAGTCAATAAAGAAACTCTTGAATATCTTTTTACGAAGAGTATCTGCACTCTTATCATCAAGGTACCAGTGTTGAAATACATCAAAATATGACGCCAAGTCATTGTTACCCTCCCATGATTCAAAGGCATTATCAAAATAACTTTCGATATAATAGCCATACCTGATTATTGAATATATAGCGTATTGACTAACGGCGACATCATGATGAAAAAGAAAACTAAGCGTTTCTTTAGTTTTACTATCAAGTATTGGCTCTTTTTCAAAGTAACCGACTTCTGAGAGAAATCTGTAACTGCTTGAACTATCCTTATCTTCAAATAATTTCTTTGTGGATTCAGTTAAGATGTTGCCATTTAACAAAAATATCATGACAATTAATGCAAAAAGGAAATTAAGGGCGCGCACAGGTGATTTGTCAAATGTGGACTTATTATTCTGATAGACAATTGAAAATAACTCTAATGAAGTAAATATGTTTCTAAGGTTTTTGAATTCAAACCTTGATATAAAATCACAAATTTCCCTTTTATTTTGTGTTAAAAACAAATCTAATATTTGACAATCGGAGTATTTTTCTTTAAAAAGAGGAGATAGTATCTCATCAATAATGTAATTTGAATCATGAGAAAAATAATATCGATAACGTATAGATTTTTGCAATGCCTTATTTAAAGACTTCTTATTTTCTTCTTCTAGTCTTTCTTGAGCGCATATTATAATAGTCCGCGTGTTGTATTGTTCAACTAACTTTGCAACATAGGATAGACAGACATCTACATCTCCGTTCCATCTCTCTAAATCATCAAAGCATATGATTAATTTCTTTGAGCCGTTTATTTTTCTTTGTTTATAGTGCTCAAAAACAGATTTTATAGCAAAACCAACGCCACCGAATCGAGCTTGTTCTGATGATAGGGAAATTGAATTTAAAGCTCCGTATAGTTCTTCATTTTGTTCGAGAAATGCCATTGATTTATATATTTCATTTTCAATCTCCTTTATCGTTGACAAACCAAATAAAGAAATATGTAGAAAGTTGTACTTATGAAATGTATTCAGGTAATTTCTGACAAACTCGGTCTTTCCTGTTCCCCAGTCCCCATCAAACAAAATAGCGTAATCAACATGATTGGATGTGCAGTACTGTTGCAAAGCATTGCGTGTATCTAAGGCGTTCATCTCAGGCTCACTTTGATAGACATTCTTCTATCGTACCATTGAAATCTATGTGTATTGAATTAGTTTTTTTCTTAAATAAGATAGGTTTATAAGCAAATCGATAGTGACGTAATTGTATCAACACAACTGTTGCTAAAGTGCCTAATTGCGTTATGCAAATAGCGAGAGCATGAATTCTTGTAATACGGCATTGGAGCGCATAAAAGCTGATTTCATTAACATTTCGAACAAAATCAGTATGCTACCATGCACTCATTTTTTATGAGTGAGGAACAGAAAGTGCCTGAATTACTGATACTTATATCCTTAGCGTGTATTGTGTATCTATTCACAAAGAAGGGTAAGAAACCTAAACGCAGGCTTAACGAATGGGAACAAGGTGCAGCGGTTCGAAGACCGAACAGCATACATTCTTTTGAACCAAAAGCTGTAGAGCAGAACCCAAAGATAGTCGAAGTACCTCTGCCGAACACTGGCAATAAGACTAATTCTATACCTCACAAGAAAAGTACATACTTAGCCACCAAGACAGAGCGCAGATTCTATAAAGTGTTGCAGGAGCTTCTACCGGAAGAATATGTCATTCATAGTCAGGTCTCTTTAATGGCGTTGGTTCAACCTACCAACTTTAAAGACAACTCTCGAACTTGGGCTAAAAGAATGGACTATGTGATAACGGATAGAGACACAAAAGTATTGGCGGTCATCGAGCTGGATGACGCATCTCATAGGCAAAAGAAGAGACAAGAACGAGATATATACGTAAACAATGCACTTAACGGACACCATCCGTTGCTTCGGTTTGAAGCTAGAAGCTCTTATGACAAAACACATATCGCAACCCTGTTAGAACGTGACACGATAATAAAGTGTAGAGAATTGGAAAGCGTATGATTTTACATTCTAGTGACTGAGCCAATCTCATCATTTTTTGAAGAGAAAACTTGAAGATGAAGCTCTATATTTGAATCAATACTCTCGTCATATACAGAAAACGACATATTTACTGTGTAACTTTCATCATAGTTATCGACTACCCAGCCTTCTTTAAATTGAGCACTAAGATAGTAGGAGCTTGGTTCGTTATCTTTCAAATGATCCATAATTACAGATACTGCAAGTTTTTTATGACACCATAGGTTGTTTAATTCGGTATATCGTTTTCTCATAGTTTACCTAGTGCTCCTGACACTTTTTAAACGATTTTCAATCCATGTATTGTGCCGAAACTATATCAAGGCATCAATCGTTCTCCATTTTAGTTTCAATGAGCTCTCAGATTACCGAAGTTTGGTGGAATTTACCCCCGTAATACAGATTCGGGGGGTAGCTCTCAGATTACCGAAGTTTGGTGGAATTTACCCCCGTAATACAGATTCGGGGGGTTGCTCCGCTTTTAGGTCCCTCCCGCAAAGCGGGCCCCTCCCAAAATGCTCGCAATACCGCGCACGTAATAAAAAAGGGCTCGTATAGAGCCCCATGATTAAGTTCGGTGTGGAAGTGCCAAGGTTTGGTGTCCTACATGTTCCGCTTCCTCGGTCTACGCAGACTGCGCTAGCTTCGACGCTGTGGCGAGCGGTCTAGATATGGACAGGCATGTTTTGCTGCAATATGTCTGACGGCTTTTCTCTTTGGCCACACGTGAAGATCCTTTCTGTTTCTTCCCAAGTCACTCGATACACGCAATCGCTCAACACTTCGAACTGATACCCAATCTTTACCAAGTCCAGATGATCGAAACTGAATAGCTTGTCGCGGCCATCGTACACATCGATGTATATCTTGTAGAACGTCAGGTCACGGTCGAGTTCGGCAGCATACTTCAGCCGTTTGGTGTAGGCGATTTGCTTTGCGTATCCGGTGATATAGAAGTCGTAATCTTCCAAAGGCCCGAACCCTGATGCTTTCTTTTTCTTCTTCGCTTTGGTTTCTGCCGTATCTACCGTTGGCGTTCCGTCAGGCAGCTGCGCTTGTACTGGTTGTGGTGGTTTAACGGGGTCGGGCGGTTGCTCTGACTCTGGCCACCAAGCCCAGATATTGAAAACTAACCCAAGCGATAAAAGCACCACCGTTCCGACGACAGGCCAGCGCTTCCAGAACGGGCGAATGTCTTTTGCTTCGGCTTCCTGAACTTGCTTGTTGGATTGCGAATGACTCTTATAGAACGGGAAGTATTCCGACTTATAAAATCGGGTAGAGGTGTTCACCACTTCACCGGCACAACCATCTTGCACTTTCTTGGTGTAAGAACTGGTTGAGCCCATGGCCGTGTTCTTTGTGCATCGGTAGGTCACTTCAATCATGTCCTTAATGTCTCGATGCACTTTGCGGATGTTCTGCGTAAGCAAAATGATATCAACACCGTAGTGACGGTGTATTGAGTACCATTCTAGAATCGGCGCGGCCAAGCCTCGACTTGGCAAGCTCATGTGCGCCTCATCGACCACATAAAGTGGCCCTTGTCCTTTTTCATTACGCCATTCGTCGGAGTAGTCTTCAATCTGGCTGAAAGGGCGCGTAGTCGAACCGAAATCCGTTAAACGACCATCCACGATTTTGATGAGTTCTCGAACGTCTTCACCAAACACCTTAACGAACCAATCAATGTTTAAGGTGATATTGGTGATGACTTTGCGGCCATCTTTAATGGCCGGAATGATGTGATAGGCGACAGCCTCATACGTTTTACCGCCACCTGGTCTCCCTGCTATGGCGTATATCATGAGCCTAACCTCGTAAACGGAATCAATTGCAGCATCAAACGCACCGTAATGGCGGCCAGAATGATGGACAGACATTGAGGCACGCCGACCGCCGCCATGACCCAAGCCACGGTAGGCGGAATACTGGTCATGTACTGGCTCATATCGACCGGAGCGAATAGGGAGAACACACCAGAGAGCAACAGATTCACCATTGCCATGATTTGCTCAACCGCCCAAAAGAACAGGTCTTTGAGCATGTTGACCAGCGAGATTAAAAGCTGATAGAGGAACACCAACAGCTTGTTAAATAAATCGACTAACCATTCCATATTAACCTCCAAAGATGATACGACGCGCCGCAAACACTGACGTCATGATGAGCACCGCACGAATAAAACCGAACACCCAATCAAAGCTGATTTGCTCTTCAAAACTGAAGTCACCGAAGAACGGCACAGGGAGCACGAAAGAAGGGCGCTTGGCACTGGATAAGTCGAGGTCACCGAACGAGCTGACAAAGTTGTCGATGGTGTTGTGTTTGAGATTGTCTAACTGACCGGACACCAAACCACCTAAGCCATCGGGATAGGCCGACTCATAAAAACCTGTACAGGTTTGAGATTCGATGCACGTACCACCCGTACCTGCGCCAGACGTATCTGTGTTGGCAATGCCGTCTAAGATGTCGGAAATGCCGGAAACATCCTCTGCGATACCATCCATTGCCCCTGCAATTTTCTCTACATCATCACCCACACCATTAATGGCATTGGTGTTCTTGTTCACGGCCGTGGTGATGTCAGCATTCGCTTGTTGGATAAGGGCCTTAGTGTTTTCGTAAATCTTGTTGTCGTTGATTTGCTGCTTTTGAATGGCTTGCGTATTGGTGACCATCGACGCATTTAATGCAATGATTTGGTTTTGAACGTCAGCACTGGCTTGATTGATGTCGATGTTCATATCATTTAGCGCCTTGTTGACATCCGAGTTCAAGCCTTTAATCGCATTCAATACTGCCATGTCTGTTGAATCATCAGTATCAGGGTCTTCAACATCCGGCTTTTTCTCAGTATCCGGTGGATTCACCGTATTGGTTGAGCCATCAGGTAATACGCTAGGGTCTTCGATGTCGCCTGTTGGGTCGTCAGGGTCATGAATTGGGTCATCAGGAATGATAGGAGTATCAGGGCCATCTTTACCCCAGAAGAGTGTGCCACCTTCACACTGATTGCCCGTGAACTGAAAGTTACCGTGACATAATGTGTTTTGAGTCCATTGACCAGACTCGACATCCGTACAAAGCGTAGTATCACTGGGAACGCGGCCTAATTCGCAACGGGTTGCCCCAAAGTCGCCATAGCATGCCCCAGTGACTTGTTCACCGTAGACGTATGCAACCCATTGAAGCAGCTTGGTTTCATCAATGGATTTTTTGAACTGGCAAGCGTCCATACAGGTGCCATCAGGGTTTTCACCATACTCACATGCAGGAACGATGGGTTCACATGATACGACGTACCCGTCTTCTACTTTTTCATGGTCGGGAGGACATTGAGCTGAATTTTGAAAGAATCCTGCTGCACGATAAAGAGGCCAAGAAGCACTGGTTGTGTGACACATAATATCTACAACGTATTTGCCATGCCTCAAATAACAGGACTTAGTCGAGAAATCCTTGTAGTTAACAAACTTGTTTTCATAACAAGAGACATAAGAGGCAGGGTTAACTCTCATACCCAATAGCAACTTACAATCGGGATAAGCTGAAACGTCTGAAACCTTATATGTTGGTTGAGCCGCGCTTGCATTAAGTGATAAAAACAAGCACGAAAACAGAAGTAAAAAGAGTGATTTATTCACGTTTTCACCATTAAAAAAGGGGACCGAAGCCCCCTTATCCTCTAAAGTTTTGGCTGGCCACGTATCCGGCAATGCCACCCAAAAGCACAAAGACGATGAGTTGGACATCGTGGAGAACGGCCAACATAAACTTAAGCCTTGTTCACAGCACGCTTAGCAAGAGTGATGGATTTGTAAGCCATAGTAATGCCGACAATCACCAGACCTGCCGCGCCGATTTTGGTTGCCACACCAGATAAGTCGATAGCGGAGAACGGGTCAGCCGCACCACCTTCCGCCGCCATAGCAGGGACAGAAAGCACCGCAACAGTGACGGTTGCCGCCGCTTGTTTACCGAACTTTTTAAGCGCGTTTAGACGTTTCATAACAGATTCCTCAAAGTAGTTTTATTAAACGTATTGCCATCTTGATGGCGTAAGTTGAGAGATAGCCGCCAACGAACACCAAGGTAAAACCCAAGCCGAACGCTTGAGATATCTCTCCTGGAGTCAGCTGTGTGTAGCTCATTAACGTGTCATATTCTTGAGCCGTCACCATGACATAACCACTGCATGAAGCCGCTTCAATGTCAGGAACGACAGCGAGAAAACCGTCCGCGTTAGGTAGAGCACACACAGGCATAACGAAATTCCTTATTTAGCCTTTAGCGAGGCTTCAAAATGTTTCTTGATGTCGTCATCCACAGGGATGAGTTCCGTAACGATGGCACCCGCCAATGGGTCTTCTGGGTTAATCTCCAAGCGCAATTGGTATTCACGACGAGGAACGAGAGCACCAGTACGTTCAAGTAATAGGGCGTATTGATGATCAATCATCAAAGGTTGATCCCATTGGGGATTCACATCACCCGATTCACCGATAGTGCGGCGTTTGAATTTCTCCGAGTTGATTTCACGTAGAGGTCGTGACACGTTCAGTTGAGCACTGTCACCACGAGCTGAGTTCCAAGTGATATCCATGCCAAGTACAAAAACGGATTTAGCCATTTGTTAAGTCTCCAATATGTGAGTCACCAACTTGCCGTAGGTATCGGGGAAGGTGAATTTCGTTCCATCACGGACAAGGGAACCGACCACGGTTTCAATGTCGCCCTCATGGAACTCGATAAGTGAATTAAGGATTTTCCCGTACTGGCGACGCATCCAGTGCGCAGAGGCCAACAGGTCTAACGCCGCGCGTTTCGTCGGGACGGGTTTGGTATTGAATTTCTTAGCAGTAGAAATTGACGCAGCGAAATCATTCAGCGCGGCATACGCGCCAGCAGGATTCAGCAACACATCAACATTCCATTTTTTAAGCTCGACCTCAGAGCGATACCAGACAAGGCCCGTGTTCGCGAGTTTCTGCTCAAGAGCCTTGTTGTAGATACGCCAGTAAATGCGCGAGGTACGCGAACCAATCGAGTATTGCTCTTTGGTGTAAATCGGTTTGCCGTCTTTGCCGATACTGGCAATGGTCATATCTTCATGAAGCACCGGGCCACGACCACGTTCGGCGGTGCGGAAACAGTCATCACGCCACGCCTTGTAAGCGTATTCGCAATCAAAAATCCCGTCGTAATCGTCATAGGCCAAGTCAACACGCGCCAGAGTTTGCACACCAAGCACATTGGTCAGCCAGTCATGCAGCGACCACGTAGGACGACGGGCAAATACATGCTTGCATCCCGTTCCGTTGATTTGGAAATGCACCGTGTCATTGTTACCGCCGATACCAACGAAGCCGCAGAAGTCCTCACCATCTGGCGAAGTCAGTTTCATGGATTCGGTGTAGAACTGGAAACCCAAACCGCGAGGTGCAGACAGCGACAGACCAAGCACTTGATTGGTGAAGATACGTAAGCAGTCTTCCAAGTAGTTGCGATAGCAGATATCAAAGGCTTTGTTGTACGCATCAATCTCGTCGGAAGTCTGAGCGACCGTCGGATTAAACACAGGTGGAGCAGGGAACTTAGGTGCACGACAGTGACGCTGTAACAGCCCAGATTTGGCAAAGCCTTTGTATTCCTCATGCTTGTGCAATCGACGAACGGCATCGTGACAATGACGTAAATCCTTCACGGCAAACGTAAAACACAGGTAGTCGATATGAACGCTTTGCTCATCGAAACTTTTAAGGATGTTAGTTGCAGTAGTCATCGAACACCCCCATATTGATACGTTGTTCAACGGTCGTGTTGGTGATGGACACCAACTCATAAGAAGCGAACTGAGACGAAGCCCAAGACTCAAGATGAGACATGGATTTAAGCAAATCCCATTCGTCGCAACCTTTGACCAACACAGACACCGTGTAGTCAGGCAGCAAGTCGTAATAGATGATTTGAGCTTCGTTCATGAGCACTGAGCCTCCAATGTTGGAGTGCCAAGGCTGAGTGGCGAACGAAACCAAGCTAAAATCGGCAGGGCGCTGATATTCAGTTCAAACGGTATGGTGTCGTTCTTAGCCTGTTTAGCTTGCAAACAAGTGAGGATTTCAGTGACAGCGTCACCAGTAAATAAAACACCGTTAGACAAAGACTTACCAACGCGATGTACGCCAAGTTTCTTGAGATAGCGACGAATCCATTTGGTTGGTGTTGGCATTGAACGAGAAACCGAGCGAACCATCAGAACGCCTTGATTGAGTTCAAAACGCAGAGAGCCAATGAACTGAGCTCGAGATTGGTTAGCGGATTTCTTTACGGACTGATTAACGCGTTTAACTGATTCTTGCTGTTGTTCGTGTTGAAGACGACATTGTTCAAGACGAGCATGAAAGGCTTTTTGCTCAGCAGCGCGTTTGAGTTCGTTAAAGTAGTGATGGCATTGAATGGCGAACTCAGTGAGTTGGCCGTCATCACCATACATAGATTGATTCAGGTGCTTACGGAAGAACACGCCAGTAAGTCGAGGACTAAGCGCATATTCATTTTCGATAAGGGATTTGATTTGTTCCGTAAGCATAACCACACCAAGCTAATTTAAGTGAGTAACCAAATTTGGTTATTAGCGTAATCACCAAAATTGGTTAGCGCAAGACACCAAAAATGGTGATTGATAAGCTAAACTGACGGAAACGGAGGAAGCGGTATGTATCAGAACAAACTATTAGATGCCTACAAAAAGGCTCAAAGTTACGTACAAGACAAACAAATTGCAGCGGATATGAATGTGCCGCCGCAAAGAATCAGTGATTTCCGCAAAGGAAAGCGTTATATGACTGATACACAAGCAATTTTTCTTGCTGAGCAATCAGGTTTAGACCCTGAGATTGCATTGTTGGGTTGTCACGCTGATCGCAATGATAATCCGCAGATAAAAGCAGTATGGGAAGGAATTGCAAAAAAGTTTAATGGGCTTGGATTATCAGGTATTTCAATGGCTTGTGCCGGATTGGCTCTAGTGATTGCAAGTCCACAGGAACCACTATTACAGTGCGCATTATGTATATTATGTTAAATTAAGTGTAACCATACGTCAGATTCTTGCTACTTTGCTCTCCTATCTCTTTCAGATTTTAAATTTGAGCTAACTTTAGATAGCTGATTAAACATAATCAGTATTTACCATAAAATACTTAATATAGATCTTAATAATCTATCGATTTTTAAGATCTATATTAATGGCTACGTCGTTTCTATTAATGATTGTATAGCTTCATAGATATCTTGCCTGCGAACTGGCTTTGATACAAAACTATCCATGCCAGCGTCTAAGCACTTATCTTTATCACTTTCTAGCGCGTGCGCTGTTAAAGCGACGATTGGAATTGTGATTCCTTTCTTTCTAATCAGCCTAGTTGCCGTTATTCCATCCATTACTGGCATCGAGACATCCATCAAGATCATATCAATTTGAGTATCGTTTTCTTCAAGAAATGTAAGCGCCTCTGCACCATGGCTTGCAATATGAACATTATGGCCAAGCTTGTTAAGAATCAATTTAATGACAAGTTGATTTGATTGAGTGTCTTCGACGATAAGCAAGTTTAGAGCTTTGCTTGGTCTATTATGCTCAATTTTTACAGGACGGTTTTGGTTGTAACGTGTTAGAACTGGAATTCGAATGGTGAAGTCAGAACCCTCATTCTCGCGGCTTTTTACACAGATTTCACCTCTCATCATTTCAACTAAGTGCTTGGTAATAGCAAGCCCTAAACCTGTACCACCAAACCTTCGAGTAATTGAGCGATCACCTTGATGGAATGCCGTAAACAAATGGGCTTGTTTTGCTCTCGTGATTCCAATTCCGGTGTCAGATATAGAAACTACAATTTCGTCATTTTCTTCAGCGACAGAAACAGACACACTTCCTGAGTCCGTAAACTTAATGGCATTCCCAATCAAATTAAAGAGAATTTGTGACAGCCTCGTCGAATCAATCCAATACTGTTTGTCTGATGAGATCTGACAATCAAAGTTAAAAGAAAGATTCTTAGTTATAGCTACTTGTTTTTGCTGAGAAATTACAAAAGTTACAGTGTCATTTAAATGTATCCACTGTTCGTTTAATTGAAAACTACCGGATTCAATTTTTGAAAGATCGAGAATGTCGCTAATGATGGCTAAAAGAAGCTCAGCGGAGCATTCCATTTGATTGAGGGCATCAAACTGTTCATCTGATAACATAGATTGTCTCAAGATGTCTAGCATTCCTAAAACTGAGTTAAGAGGCGTTCTGATCTCGTGGCTCATCATTGCCAAAAACTCAGATTTTGACTGGTTGGCTAGTTCTGCTTCTTCACGAGCTCTTGCAAGTTGAGTCGTTCTTACCTCAACAATACGTTGTAACTTTTCCTTTGTTTCTATGTCGATAACAGCACGTTCTATAAGGGGTCTAAAGCGCCTTAGAGTCTCTTTGTTTTCAATACTAAAATGCCCTTTTTGAGCTCCAATTAATAGTATGATGCTTTGTGTTACTTCCGAACGAATGCCCGTTAAAATTACGGAGTTAACATGTGTTTTAACAAAGCTATTTAAGTTCTCAAACTCTAACAATTTCGTTGGCTCGAATAATAGAATACACTCGCCGTTTAATGCGCGCTCCATTGTGTTACCGTGTAACCACTCTACCTTATCAAACACGCTATTGGTTGAGATTAACGTCTTGAACGGATAACGGCTGTCATCGCGCGTGATGACAATAAAGTCTTCAAAACTGATGTACTTTTTTAGAACGCTGTTTAGCCCCGAAAAAATTTCATTACGATTTTTTGCCTCGCTCATTGCAGAGATTGCTGAAAGAATCGCTTTGTTTTCATCGGCAAGCAATTTTTCCCGTTGTTTGGTCTGCTTTAGCTCAACTAACGCTTCTTGTAATGCTTCTTGTTGGTATGTGTCTAAATATTTATCTTTCATAAGGTTTATGGAAAATCGCTGATGAGATCATCAAGTTTCCATGTCCATTTTCGCCGCCGATAAATCTTCCCTGCTCACCAAAGGTAAATGGGCATATAAATGGCAAGTGTTCCAGTTCCTGATTAATTTGTTCGCAAACGCTATTCATGTCTTGCATTAAGTGCAACATCGGTCCTGCACAAAATATATTTATGACACCAATTTTTCGAGATTCTTCTAATTTTTGGTTAAATGCAGCATTCACGACTTTTGCCGCTCGAGCGATTAAATGCTCCCTACTCCCTTTCATCAAAGTAAGCTCTTCCCCTACCGAAATCTGGGTAAATAGCTCAATCCCCCCATCTTCGGTCTCACGTATTGGATGGGAAAGCTTGTAATAAGGTCTATCGTACAAATGTCCGGCAACTCTTCCCAAGGGATAAGCGCTGGAGTTGGTAAAGAGTAGGTTTTCTTTGCTAGTTAGGTTTTCTTGATGACGAGTCCACTTTCGATAAGTATCTAGTGCTGATTCACCATCTATTTCCAGTAAACACCGTCCTTTTGCTTTGGAAACAATGCCTTTGATGTTGGTTGGTGTGTGACCTGCACTAAAAGCAATATCAACGGGATTAGAGGAGTAAAATAGTGTGAGGCTAATCCCTTGCTTTTCATGGCCTTGCGCTGTAATCACTGACCATTTTCCCTCAATGTGGTTATCTGCTGCAGAACCGCCAATGATAGGAACAAGTGTGCCGAAGCGTTCGTCGATCGATTCGATAATCTTTTCTTCTTTCCCAGGAGTTGCATGAAGAAGAATTAAGTTCGGTACTTCGCCAATTCGATTAGCATTTTGAAGAGCCATATCTAGAGCGACGGAGACACACTCATTTTCTTCACAATTAGAAATACCAGTTCCATAAGCATGTGGGCCTGAGTCATAGATAGCCATAGCCGCTATGACTGGCCCAACGTGAAAACCCTGATCAGTCATAATGGCTTGGCATGAACTTGAACCGTGGAATGGAACACCAGGGAAACATCTAAGAAAGGCAGAGCGAATGGCTCTGAAGTCGTATTCTTCTGTGTAATAACAGATGATGTAAGACAAGTGTTCTTGCATCAGCTCTGAACGAAGCCTCTCTACTGCTAAATATTCGTCGGTAATATGGGTAAATACTGATTGGCACTGCATACGCTTTTATTATTGTTTGTCACGTTACTGTTATACCATTACGACAAATTATCGTTAGGCTAGAAGGTTCGAATTTCACAAAGAAGATGCCATTATCTCGTGTCAGATCTAATTTATAAATGCACTAAGACAATATTTTGGTTTATTTTGAGCTTAATCGTTTTGGTTGCAGATATAGCATTCCATTCAGCTCTATAATGATTGTCGCTTATACTATCAAACACACCAGATTGATTCAGATCAATTTTTAGACCTGTACTTTCAGTTGTTTCAATCAAAATCCCACTCGAATCACGATTAATCGTGATTTTATCTTCACCAATTGTTACATCGCATCGCTCTTTTTGTGAACAGTCAACGCTTGTACTGGTCTCGTGCGTAAAGGTTCTCCAGAAAAACGCACCAACTAAAAGACTGAGCATGATTAAGATTTGTGCAAGTCTCGCCTTTGTTAACTTTTGTGCAGGCATAATTACTAATATCCTTGTTACAAACTTCAAACTTTTTAAATAAAAAATGATTTCCAGAGCTTCAGTAAGGTTACTACTCTGTCATTGAATTGTTAATTCAAGTATAGTGTCACGCTGAAAATGCCACTTTTTATTAAAGTCAGCAATAGAAATAAGGTGATGATAACACTTGAGTTCTAGAGTTTACTTGGGTGGTGTTACGACGCAAGTCGTGTTGGAAGTAAAGTGTAGTTAATTAGAAATTGGAAGCATGCAAATGAGCCAAGTAAAGCAGCTTGAACAAAACTACAACTATACAGTCGTTCGCCAATTTACCCTTGTGACCATTTTATGGGGCATAGTTGGTATGGCTGTTGGTGTTTTGATTGCCGCTCAATTAGTTTGGCCACAGCTAAACTTTGATACGCCGTGGTTGACGTACAGTCGTTTACGTCCACTGCATACTAATGCGGTAATTTTTGCGTTTGGTACTAGTGCCCTGTTTGCAACATCTTATTATGTTGTTCAGCGTACATGTCAAACACGTCTTTTTGGTGGCCCACTCGTTGCCTTCACCTTCTGGGGTTGGCAAGCAATTATCCTAGCCGCAGCGATTTCTCTACCTCTAGGTTTTACCTCAGGTAAAGAATATGCTGAACTAGAATGGCCTATTGATATCGCTATTGCGATTGTATGGGTTTCATATGCAGTGGTGTTCTTTGGAACGTTAGTGAAACGAAACACTTCCCACATTTATGTGGCGAACTGGTTTTTCGGTGCATTTATCATCACAGTAGCAGTACTTCACATCGTGAACAGCATGGCTATCCCTGTATCACTAGGTAAATCTTACTCGATTTATTCCGGTGCGGTGGATGCAATGGTGCAATGGTGGTACGGACACAACGCGGTAGGTTTCCTACTCACCGCTGGTTTCCTAGGTATGATGTACTACTTTGTACCTAAACAAGCTGAACGTCCTGTTTATTCTTACCGTCTGTCTATCGTTCACTTCTGGGCATTGATCTCTCTATATATTTGGGCAGGTCCTCACCACCTTCACTATACTGCGCTACCAGACTGGACACAGTCTCTGGGTATGGTGATGTCTCTTGTTCTATTTGCTCCTTCATGGGGTGGTATGATCAACGGTATTATGACGTTGTCTGGTGCTTGGCATAAGCTTCGTTACGACCCTATTCTACGATTCCTAATCGTTTCATTGTCTTTCTATGGTATGTCTACTTTCGAAGGTCCGATGATGTCGATTAAGACAGTAAACGCATTATCTCACTACACAGACTGGACCATTGGTCACGTTCACTCTGGTGCGCTAGGTTGGGTTGCAATGGTTTCAATCGGCTCAGTTTACCACTTAGTCCCTCGCCTGTTTGGCCAAGAGCGCATGTACTCTGTGGGTCTGGTCAACGTTCACTTCTGGTTAGCAACAATTGGTACGGTTCTTTATATCGTAGCAATGTGGATCTCTGGCGTGATGCAAGGCTTGATGTGGCGTGCAGTTAACTCTGACGGCACCCTGACTTACAGCTTCGTGGAGTCAGTTGAAGCATCTTACCCATTCTACTTTGTACGTTTCTTAGGAGGCTTCATCTTCCTATCAGGTATGTTCTTAATGGCATACAACACGTACAAAACGGTAAGTGCGCCAAAAGAAAGCCTCAAGGCTATCCCTCATCCGGCATAAGGAGATTTAAGAATGAGTAATAATTCTAATAATCGCCATGAAATTCTAGAACGTAATGTCGGTTTGTTGGCTATTTTTATTGTTTTTGCAATCAGCTGGGGTGCTCTTGTTGAAATCACTCCTTTGATTTTCCAAAAGCAAACCACAGAAAGTGTAGAAAACTTACGAGTCTACACTCCTCTGGAAATGGAAGGTCGTGACATCTATATCCGTGAAGGTTGTAACGTTTGTCACAGTCAAATGGTTCGTCCTTTCCGCTCTGAAACGGAACGCTACGGCCACTACTCTGTAGCAGGTGAAAGTGTGTGGGAACATCCATTCCTTTGGGGTTCTAAGCGTACAGGTCCTGATTTGGCTCGTGTCGGTGGTCGTTATTCTGATGAGTGGCACCGCGTACACCTACTTGACCCTCGCGAACTAGTACCTGAATCAAACATGCCTGGTTTCCCTTGGCTTGCTGAGAACGTATTAGATGGCAAGCTGACTCAGAAGAAACTTGAAGTGTTCCGCGATCAGTTTGGTGTTCCATACGAAGATGAAACAATCGCGAATGCGGCTAAAGAAGTAGAAGGTAAAACAGAGATGGATGCAATCATCGCTTACCTTCAGTCTCTTGGTCATGCAATGAAGTAAGGGGATCATATGGATTTCGGTACAATTCATAGTATTTATACCGTAGTGCTCTTCGCGAGTTTTATCGGCATCGTATGGTGGGCATTTAGTAAGAAGCGTAAAGCACGCTTCGAAGAAGATGCCAACTTGGTGTTTGCTGACGAAGAACAAACGACCCCAAATAACCAAGGAGTGAAGAAGTAATGACTACATTCTGGAGTCTCTGGATTATCGTGATTACTATCGGTACGCTAGTAGGCTGTGCGATCCTCCTGACTTGGTGCGCCAAAGATAAAATGGGCGTCGAGGAAGGGGAAGACATGGGCCACGAGTACGATGGTATTCGCGAGCTAAACAACCCTCTACCGAAATGGTGGACTTACCTTTTCGTAAGCACTTTTGTGTTTGCAGCAGTATATCTAGCCCTGTTCCCAGGTCTAGGTAGCTTTAAAGGCTTTTTAAACTGGCAAAGTTCGGCTCAAACCGTTCGTTCGCTTGAAGAGTCAAAAGAAGCTATTGCACAGGCACAAGAAAATAAACAACTCAACCAATACGCAAAAGAACTGGATGATGCGGATGCCTACTTCGGCGAAGCATTCCGTAAACTTGCTCATAATGCGAATGGTCTACGCCCTGTTCCTGAGATCGCGCAAGACCCAGAAGCATTAAAAGTTGGTCAACGTTTATTCTTGCAAAACTGTTCACAATGTCACGGCTCAGATGCTCGCGGTCAAAAAGGTTTCCCTAACCTAACTGATGACGCATGGCTATATGGCGGTGAGCCAGCAGCAATCGTAACAACCATCATGCATGGCCGTATTGGTCAAATGCCAGCATGGAAAGATGCGCTTGGTGAGCAAGGTGTCCAAGAAGTAGTAAGTTACACATTAAGTCTATCGGGTCGTAAAGTTAACGCTCGTGAAGCTGCAGCAGGTAAAGCTCGCTTTGTTGTGTGTGCAGCGTGTCATGGTACAGATGGTAAAGGTAACCCAGCAGTTGGTGCCCCTGACCTAACTGACCAAGACTGGCTATTTGGTGACTCGCGTGCTGCCGTAACTGAAACCGTAATGAATGGCCGCTCTGGTGTTATGCCAGCATGGAAGGACATTCTAGGTGAGGATAAGGTTCAACTTGTTGCCTCTTATGTCTGGAGTTTAAGCAACTCAGACAATAAGTAACATTTCAATAACAGCCCCTTTCACAGGGGCTGTCTTTCCTTTAAATTTAATGCCTTACATTTTTTCATTTAGCTGTTGAGAACTTTTTTATGGTAAAGCCTTGGTATAAACAATTCTGGCCGTGGTTCCTAATCATCCTTCCTCTTACGGTAGTCGTTTGGACAATCGCCACGGTAGTCGTCTTTTCAAACAACTCTGTTTCTCTTGTTGCTGAGGATTACTATAAAAAAGGCAAAGGCATAAATATCGACATCAGTAAAATGAACGTCGCTCGTGACCTTGGTCTTCATGCGAACATTTCTTCTCTAGATAACAATATCGTGATTGGCTTTACGAAAGGATCGCTAACGCACTACCCAGCGCTTACAGCAACGTTTACTCACCGTACATTACCCGATCGTGATTTTACGAAGCTAGTTACCGCAGATGCATCTGGCAACTATCGTTTTACCACTGAAGACGCTATACAAGGCCCGTGGTTTGTTGAACTTCAACCACACGATAAGCAATGGATGATTCAAGGCAAAGTCGAATTTCCAGCAGTTTCAGTTTCATTAATGAAGTAATTTTATGTGCAAATCCTGTTACCACTGTGGTGAAGATGTACCAGCAAACACGGATTTTAAAGTAGAAATACTTGGCGAAGTTCGTGAGATGTGCTGCCCGGGGTGTGAAACTGTCGCACAAACTATCGTAGATAGCGGTCTTGTTTCTTACTACCAGTACCGAACCGCGCCCGCTGAAAAAGCGGACCTCGTTCCAGAACAACTTCAAGCCCTGATCCACTATGACAATGAAGATGTTCAATCAGAATTTGTACGTAATCATGACAATGTATCTGAAGTAACATTATCTCTCGAAGGTGTATCCTGCGCCGCTTGTGCATGGCTTATTGAAAAGCAAGTATCCAGCGCTAAAGGTTTAGTCTCCATACGGGTAAATACGACAACAAACCGAGCTTTGCTTGCGTGGGACAAAACTCAAGTTAAGTTAAGTGAACTGCTTTCAGTTATTCATAAGCTTGGTTATAAAGCCGCGCCATTTGAAGCAGACAAACAAGAAGCATCTTATCACCGAATGATGAAGCAGTACCTTTACCGATTGGGTATTGCTGGCTTAGCGACGATGCAAGTGATGATGCTTGCTGTGGCGTTGTATTTAGAAGTGTTTGGCGATTTGGAACCCGAATTTAAAAACTACTTCCGATGGGTAAGTTTGATTTTCGCTACACCAGTTCTTCTTTACTCTGCCCTACCATTTTACCTTAATGCTTGGCGAAGCATTAAAGGGCGAACTCTAGGCATGGACGTCCCAGTTTCGATCGCTTTGATTTTCGCTTATGTTGCGAGTTTAGTTGCGACAGTAACTGAGCAAGGCGAAGTATTCTTTGAATCTATCTCGATGTTTACCTTCTTTTTGTTAGTGGGTCGATTCTTAGAAATGCGCGCTCGCCGCAAAGCTGCTGCTGCTAGCGGTAACTTGCTCAAGCTTATCCCTGCCATTGCAACAACACTAGACGGCGAACAAATTCCAGTTAAAACGCTGAAGATTGCTGATCGCATTCGCGTTCTCCCTGGCGAACATATCCCTGCTGATGGCAAAGTTATTTCTGGCCGTATTCATATTGATGAATCAATGCTGACTGGTGAGTCTATTCATGTCGTAAAAAAAGAAGGTGATGCTGTTTATGCAGGTACATTAAACGGAGATGAATCATTTGAGTTGGAAGTCACCAATTCAAAAGCAGACTCGATGATTTCAAATATTGTGCGCCTTCAAGATGAAGCACAGCATTCGAAGCCAAAAATTGCAGAAGTTGCTGACGTCGTAGCACGCTACTTTGTTGGTGTAATTCTTATCATCTCAGCTGGAACCTGGTTTTATTGGCACCAAACCAAACCAGATGATGCTTTTTGGATTATGCTTTCGGTTCTCGTCGCTACATGCCCTTGTGCATTATCCCTTGCTACACCGACCGCACTAACTTGTGCGACTTCACGAATGGGCAATTTTGGCATTCTGTTGCGAAAAGGCCATGTATTCGAAACGCTTTGCAAAGTTAATCATCTCGTCGTCGACAAGACAGGAACATTAACGAAAGGTGACATCGAGATTAGCCGTACGAGCACATTCAAAGAGCTTTCTGAAGCGGAAAGTCTGGCCCTTGCATCTGCTCTTGAAGCTCATGCAAACCACCCTATTGCGCGTTCATTTACCGGTTTCAGTAATGACGAGATTATTGTAACAGATGTTAAAAACGTGATTGGCTCAGGAATCGAAGGGATTTGGAATGGTAAGACGGTAAAAATTGGCAGCTCCTCGTTTGTGCTAGATTCGAGCATAAAAGAAAGCAATGCCATTTACTTGTCAATAAACAACGAACACGCTGCAACTTTTTATTATCACGATCCTATTCGCAAAGAAAGTCAGGCGTTTATTCAACGTTTTGCTGAAGCTGGCATCAAAACAACCTTACTTACTGGTGATTCTATTCAAAACGCACAGCCTGTTGCTGACGAAATTGGTATCGAGCATGTGATCGCATCTGCAAAACCAGAAGACAAACTCGCGTATCTTAAGAGCCTTGATAGCAGTGATATCACCATGATGGTTGGTGATGGCATAAACGACGCACCTACTCTAGCGGGAGCCCATTTATCCGTGGCTATGGGCGGTGGTACTGACGTTGCAAAGGCATCAGCAGATATGACGCTTCTTGGAGATAACTTAGAAAAGTTATTGGAAGCTCGCCTATTGGCTCTTCGTACAAGAAAGATTATCCGTGAAAACTTAGCTTGGTCATTAGGCTACAACTTGTTAATTTTGCCGTTAGCGGTTGCAGGGCTAGTTGCGCCTTATATCGCGGTTGTTGGGATGTCAGCAAGTTCAATCATTGTTGTATCTAACTCACTGCGACTTCTTAAAGAGAAGTAAATAAGAGAACACTTATGGAAAGCCTTTATATTTTAATTCCAATCGCGATTGTTCTTGTTTGCGTTGCTGTCGCTATTTTTCTTTGGGCGGTTCGAAGCGACCAGTTTGAAGATCTTGAGCGACAAGGACACAACATTTTATTAGATGAAGAAGAACAATCAGACAATAAGAAACCGTAGTATGTTTTATGAATCCTGATTTTTTAGGTGCTTTGCTTATCGGCCTTGTCGGGGCCGGCCATTGTATGGGGATGTGTGGTGGTATCGCATCCCTACTTTCCTTAGGTAGTTCAAGCTCAAAATCCTCCCCAACCATACCTTTATTCTACAACCTTGGACGACTCAGCAGTTACGCCTTAATAGGCGCACTTGTCGGAGGTGCAATATCAGGGTTATCGGAACTCAGCGGCTTAGCTCAATCTCTTGCGTGGCTGCGTTTTGTTGCCGCAATCTTCATGATTTTGGTTGCGTTATATATTGCGAAATGGTGGCAAGGTTTACTCATCGTAGAAAAGGGGGGCCAGCACCTTTGGAAGTTTATCTCTCCAGCTGGAAAAAGCCTTTTACCACTTAAAAAGCCAATACACGCACTGCCCTTTGGTTTTGTCTGGGGGTGGTTACCATGCGGGTTAGTTTATTCGGCATTAACATGGTCGGCGGTGTCCGGTAGCGCAGTAAATGGCGGCCTAATCATGCTAGCTTTTGGTTTGGGAACGCTGCCATCCATGCTCGCTGTTGGTTACGGAGCTAGCCATTTTCAGAAACTGCAAAAATCATTAATATTTAGAAACATCTCAGCATTAATCTTAATTGTCTATGGCGCGTATACTGCCGCGGGTGCCATGCAGATGCTTGGTTTCATATAACGCAAAACTCTATACCACCGATATTTTTGCTATCCTTTAGGATTAAGCGGTGCTAAAATATTGATGTATATCAAATAGTGAAAGGTTGTTATGATTTCTGAAAAACCTGCAACAAAGCGTATCCAATCAGGCGGTTGCGCGATTCATTGCCAAGATTGTAGCATTAGCCAACTGTGTATCCCATTCACTCTGAATGAATCTGAACTTGACCAGTTGGACCAAATCATCGAGCGTAAAAAGCCTATCCAAAAAGGACAAGAGCTATTTAAAGCAGGTGATGAGCTTAAATCTTTGTACGCTATCCGTTCTGGCACGATTAAGAGCTACACAATCACAGAACAAGGTGATGAGCAAATCACAGCATTTCACTTAGCTGGTGACTTAGTTGGTTTTGACGCTATTACTGGTGACTGCCACCCTAGTTTCGCTCAAGCTCTTGAAACATCAATGGTTTGTGAAATCCCTTACGAGATCCTTGACGACCTATCAGGCAAAATGCCTAAACTTCGTCAGCAAATCATGCGTTTAATGAGTAATGAAATTAAAGGCGACCAGGAAATGATTCTTCTGCTTTCTAAGAAGAATGCTGAGGAGCGTCTCGCTGCTTTCTTGTACAACCTGTCAACTCGCTTCTCTCAACGTGGCTTCAGCCCAAGAGAATTTCGTTTGACCATGACTCGTGGCGATATTGGTAACTACTTAGGCCTAACGGTTGAAACCATCAGCCGCCTATTAGGTCGTTTCCAAAAATCTGAAATTCTGAGTGTTAAAGGTAAGTACATCACCATCTTAGATCATGATGCGCTAATGGAACTTGCCGGTGTAACAAAAGAGTAATCTCGCTTACTTATTGATGTAGCTCGAAAATGAGCTACATCATGTTTCTCATAAAATCCCTTCGAAAGTCCTCAAAAAGTTCACCAAACTAAGCTACAGTAAAAATATACGAAGAGTCTCCAATTTACTGATTTAACTTGTTTTCAGTATTTGGTTTCGCAACATAAGTGGGCTTAGTTATGAGTATATACAGTAAGATTCTTGTTGTTGCTGACATCAATAATGATGAACAGCCTGCACTCGCTAGAGCGGTTCAATTAGCTCAAAAGAGTGTATCCAGAAGCCGAATCACCTTCTTCTTATCCATCTACGATTTTTCCTATGACATGACCTCAATGCTGTCAGTCGACGAAAGAGATGCGATGCGCCGCGGCGTTATCCATCAACGTGAGCAGTGGATGCGTAAGATTGCTCAACCGTACTTAAACGATAGCTTCGATTTTGATGTTTGCGTTGTGTGGCACAACCGTCCTTACGAAGCAATCATTGCTGAAGTGTATGCTGGAGGGCACGATCTTCTAATCAAAGGGACACGTAAACACGATGTTTTAGAGTCTGTGATTTTCACGCCGACAGACTGGCATTTATTACGTAAATGCCCTATTCCTGTACTTTTGATCAAGAACTCGGATTGGCCGGAGCAAGCTAATATTCTCGCTTCTGTACACGTGGGGTCAGAAAACCCAACTCACATTGACTTGAACGACGCGATGGTTGAACGCCTCAAAGAGATGTCAAACCGTCTTGATGCTGAACCGTATCTCGTCAACGCTTATCCTGTTACACCGGCTAACATTACGATTGAATTGCCTGAATTTGACCCAACGACCTACACGGATGCGGTTCGTGGCCACCATCTCACCGCAATGAAAGCATTGAGACAAAAACATGGCATCGACGAGGAACAAACCATCGTTGAACAAGGTTTACCAGAAGACGTCATTCCTGCCGCAGCGGAGCGATTAAATGCAGCAATGGTGATTTTGGGTACGACTGGTCGTACGGGGCTTTCAGCGGTCTTTATCGGCAACACGGCAGAGCATGTGATCGATAAGATTAACTGTGATGTACTGGCATTAAAACCAAAAGGTTATATCAGCCCTCTCGATCCAAATACCGCAACGTAGAGCAAATAATCAAAAATAAAAACGCCCCTCTTTTGGGGCGTTTTTATTTTCGGTTTAAGCAAGTACAAAATAGGAGGCATCGTTGCCTCCTATTTACTAGATGTTCGTTACATCGATGAATAGAGATTCATCGATGTTAGTTGAAGAAACGACTGCTTCACTAAACTCATACTCTTCGCGGCTACCGTCACGATCTAGCGGCAAGTTTACAAAATCAAACAACTCACGGTCTGCCAATTGGCTTGGGCTTACGTTTTGGATTGATTTGAAAATCGCTTCTACGCGTCCTGGCGTCTTCTTATCCCAATCAATCAGCATTGCTTTGATTGCTTGGCGCTGCAAGTTCTCTTGAGAACCACATAGGTTACAAGGAATAATTGGGAAATCTTTGTGCTCTGCGTATTTGATCAGGTCTTTTTCGCGGCAGTAAGTCAGCGGACGAATAACCACGTTACGACCATCATCAGAGCGTAGTTTTGGTGGCATTGCCTTCAAACGAGAACCATGGAACATGTTCAAGAACATCGTTTCTACGATGTCATCCATATGATGACCAAGTGCAAGTTTTGTTGCGCCGATTTTCTCAGCAAATGAGTAAAGCGTACCACGACGTAGACGAGAACATAGACCACACGTTGTCTTACCTTCTGGCACTTTTTCTTTAACTACTGAGTATGTGTCTTTATCTACGATGTAGTAAGGAATATTCAGCGTCTCAAAATACTCAGGCAAAATATGCTCTGGGAAACCAGGTTGTTTTTGGTCTAGGTTAACAGCAACCACTTCAAATTTGATTGGTGCCGCTTTTTGTAGATTCAACAGGATATCGAGCATCGCAAATGAGTCTTTACCACCGCTTATGCATGCCATGACAACATCGCCTTCTTCGATCATGTTGTAATCTGTAATGGCATTTCCAACATTTCTTCTCAAACGTTTTTGAAGTTTGTTGAATTCAAGGGTTTCTTTTCTTGTATCTTTCTGGTTCATTGCGGGCTCTCACATCGCCGATAAAATCGACAGTAGGACTTCCTAACATGGGTTTCTTTGGGGCGTGGATTATACGGGCTTTTGCAGCAGGATTAAATGTTTGTATTGAAGGATAAGAAAATAAGTGCGCTGAATTATCATCATAGAATAGAAAAAGAACCGCGAATGCGGCTCTTTAGTGGAGATAGTGCTATTTCTTTGCTTGGGGCAAATAAGGAAGCACTCTCATCGTTGGTTCCGGTAACGTTATTGTTCCACCTTCGCCAATTTCACTCAAAGCAACCTGCACTTTACCGTTAATTATCGCCTTCTCTTGTCCATTTGAAAAAACGATCTTACCGTTAAGTTCGTTGGCAAACTCCATTGTGACGCCTTGTACTTCAGGTGTGAACCATCCAGCAAACATCCCCCCTAAATCCTCTAACATGCTCTGCATTTGAGGCATTAATGGCTTCAGTTGCTCGTAAGAAACGCTACCCTGTAACGGTTCTTTCGTCATAACAACTAAAGAATAATCACATCGGCTATCTTTAGGAGTGTGTACGAATACCAAAGGATTTGCAGATTTTAGATTTTTGTCGATCGGCAATGGTAGCTCTTTCGACGCTGGAATCACAAACTCTTCGTAGTGTTCTTCCTTTTCCATCCACGCTTTTTCAATCGTACACAGCTGCTTAGTTCTGGCATCAATGAAGAACACACCGACTTTAACGTCATCGTGCCCTTCTTTAGTGTTATTTTTTAACTGAGTATACAGTTTGGAATACGTAAACATATACTCTTGAGCATGCGTTATCGGTGACGAGAGCAAGAGTGCTGCACTTCCTAAAATTAAGCTTAACTTTTTCATTCGATTATTATTTTATTGAGTCCAGTAGGCGTTATTGTGACGAATCATCGAGCGTAAGTCATTAACGTATGCAATGCCCCTCTCTGAGTAAGACAACAGTCCATGAGTGAGTTCTGATGCTGTCGCCACGGATAACAAGTTTTTGTGCTTATCCGCCAACATAGCTCGAATATCACGTAAGTCAGCGTAAGCTGGATTGCGATTCACATTCATAAAGTAGCCATGAATTGACTGCTGAACTGAATCGAATTTTTGAACTTCGTGAGTTTTTCCAGCAGCACGCTGAGCAGGCACAATTCCGCAGCCCTGTTTATAACACCATTGGCCGAACAAGTTGTTTGCTTGAGTAGCAAAACGAGAGGTACCCCACGCGGATTCATTGGCCGCTTGAGTTAGCACTAATGCTTCTGGTAAAACATTGACTCGCTTTAACATTTCAGTCAGCCAAGCTTCATCAACATGACCATCATGAAGAGGAAAACCATATAACTGCGCTAATCTTTCTGCGTAAGCTTCTTCGTCCGGCGACACTTCTCCAATCTCAAGAGAGCTTAGAAAAGCACGTTCTTTTTCAATCCTGTGATTTTCTAGTGCGATTTTAGGCCGTAAGAAATCGAAAAATGCCGCCTTTTTTTCTTTGGCGTCTTTGATAGAGTTAAAGTCTGGAATGTCCCCAATGTAGGGCAAGTGCGACAAATCAGGATGTTTCACCGGACCTTGAACAGCATTAGGATCATTCGCGCTTTTGAACTGGCGGTCGTAATGCAAATATGGACCTACCGAAATAAAAGTGGCGGCTATACAGGCAGCCGCCACTCGTAAAGTCATTAATTTTAAAGATTTAGGCATTAAACACCTGAGATTTACCATCGTGATCGTTATCATTTTTTTGTGTTGCTACGATCTTAAGTTTGATGCCAAACATTTCTCGATAAAGGATGCCCTTCAAATGGAAGAAGAATGGCAAGACAAAAATAAAGCCAATACCGTAGAACATAGCCGCAACAATAAACATCAACATAACGCCCATGTAAAGCCCTGCCACAACAAAAATCTTCTTATTGATCGCACGTAGTGATAATAATAACGATTGCATAGGTGGCACTCTTTTCTCGCAAATCAGTAAGATAGAGTGACTAAACGCCATTGCTAAATATAATGAAAGCGGTGGAAGGATCATTCCCGCGACACCTTGCAACGTTAAACTGAACAGCGTTGCAATAATAACAGGAACGGTAAATTGCAGACCTTTACCGACATGACGAACTTTGGTTTTTAGCCCTGCTACGTGACTCATTGCCATCAAACTGATCCCAGCATAAATGGGGGCGCTGATCACTTCATAACTAAAGTTAGCGATATAAATAGCAGAAACGATATTAGCGGTGAATGCTTCCGGATTTTCTATCGCATCGAGAATGACACTTGGGTCGCCCAATTGAAGTTGAAGTGCAATGTAGAAAATCCCCAACTGGACAAAAAGCAAAAGAATAATCGCTGGTGAGAACGATAAAAAGTGTTGAATGGTTGCGCGCCAAGCTTCACTAAATACAGCACTCGCTTTTAGTTCGTAGTCGCCAGACAAAGCTCGCTCTACACTCCCCCCAAGATTGAAATCTTTTTCAAAATCGTTATTCATATATTATCCAAGACTAACTTGTGAATTTTTTACTGGTATACCAGTCAATTAAAGTGGCCAACATTATAAAGAAATCTTTCCACGTCTAAAATCAGAACTGACGTTCTATCCTTGCAATATCTACTATTTGGTTGATAATTGACCACTCACAAAACTATGAAATTGAAAGCAATTGTTGCTAATGACAAAGCCCTACCAAACTGTGTTTAAAAGGCAAATAACCTCTTAAAAACAGTATGGTAAGGAATGATTACTTTTGCCTGCAAAATTTTTTCTGTTTCAAGATAAGAAAATGCTTTAATTTCACAATTTTGGTGATTATGATGCGCGCCTCAAAAGTGAATGACTTATGTCACACTAATTGGCGTAAACCCAATTTTAACGTGGGAGAAATACAGACGTTGAACGCTAAACAGCAAGCAGGAAAGCCAGTTATTCGTTTATCTGGTATCAGCAAAAGTTTCGATGGAAAGGAAATCATCGGCAATTTAAATCTTGATGTTAATCATGGTGAGTTTCTGACGATTCTTGGTCCATCTGGTTGTGGTAAAACGACGGTTTTACGCATGATCGCTGGTTTCGAAACGGCAGATAACGGTCAAATCGTATTAGATGACCAAGATGTAACGCAAGTTCCTGCAGAGCATAGGCACGTCAACACGGTATTTCAGAGTTACGCATTATTCCCTCACATGACCGTATTCGATAATGTGGCATTTGGTCTACGCATGCAAAAAACGCCTGCGGCAGAAATCGAACCACGCGTAATGGAAGCGCTACGTATGGTCCGTCTAGAAAAAATGGCGCAGCGTAAGCCGCACCAACTTTCTGGTGGTCAGCAACAACGTATCGCGATCGCGCGTGCGGTTGTAAATAAGCCAAAAGTACTGCTACTTGATGAGTCGCTTTCTGCTCTTGATTACAAACTTCGTAAACAAATGCAGATTGAGTTGAAACAACTTCAGCGTCAACTTGGTATTACCTTTATCTTTGTTACTCACGATCAGGAAGAAGCTCTATCGATGTCTGACCGCATTATCGTTATGCGCGATGGTGTTATCGAACAAGATGGCTCACCACGTGAAATTTACGAAGAACCTAAAAACTTGTTTGTTGCTCGCTTTATCGGCGAGATTAATGTCTTCAACGCAACAATGCTTGAACGCATTGATGAAAAACGCATCCGTGCGGAAATCGAAGGTGTTGAGTCTGTCGTTTACTACGACAAAGAAGCACAAGCAGGTGACAAACTACAAGTGCTGCTTCGCCCTGAAGACTTACGTATCGAAGAGATCAAAGAGTCTGAAGAAAAAGGCATTGTTGGTCACGTCACTGAACGTACCTATAAAGGTATGACGCTAGACTCTGTTGTCCAACTGGACTCAGGCATGCGCGTGATGGTTAGCGAGTTCTTTAACGAAGATGATCCAGATGTGGACCACTCTCTCGGCCAAAAAGTCGCTATCACTTGGGTTGAGAGCTGGGAGGTAGTACTCAATGATAAGCAAGAAGATTAATCTTCAGAACGCAATCATTACCCTAATTGTTGGTTGGCTAACACTTTTCGTGTTGGTTCCAAACCTAATGATTATCGGTACAAGTTTTTTAACGCGTGATGAAGCGAACTTAATTGAACTGACTTTTACTTTCGACAACTACCTTCGTTTACTTGATCCATTGTACGCAAAAGTGCTGATGCACTCTTTCTACATGGCAATCATTGCGACGTTGTTGTGTTTAATCATCGGCTACCCATTTGCTTACATCGTGGCAAAAATGCCTGAGAAATGGCGCCCGTTTATGCTGTTTCTTGTGATTGTACCGTTTTGGACAAACTCACTTATCCGTACTTACGGTTTGAAGATTGTTCTTGGCACACAGGGCATCTTGAACAAGTCATTAATGGCAATGGATATTATCGATAAGCCATTGCGTCTTATGTATACCGAAACAGCGGTAATGATTGGTCTTGTCTACATTTTGCTTCCGTTTATGATTCTGCCTCTGTATTCGGCAATCGAGAAGCTAGACAATACCTACATTGAGGCTGCAAAAGACTTAGGCGCAAGCAAACTGCAAACCATCACAAAAGTGATCTTGCCGTTAACGATGCCTGGCATTATTGGTGGCTGTTTGTTGGTACTTCTTCCTGCGTTAGGTATGTTCTACATCTCCGACCTTCTAGGCGGAGCAAAGAACCTATTAATTGGTAACGTAATTAAGAGCCAAGTATTAAACGCTCGTGATTGGCCATTCGGTGCGGCAACCAGTATCGCACTTACTATTGCAATGGCAATCATGCTGTACGCCTACTACAGAGCAGGCAAACTATTGAATAAGAAGGTGGAGCTAGACTAATGGGACGTACAGTTAGATTTAGCTTTATGGCGCTGGTATATGCATTTTTGTATCTACCAATCATCGTATTGATCGTAAACTCATTTAATGCCAACAAATTTGGTATGAAATGGGGCGGGTTTACAACCAAATGGTACGAAACCCTAGTTAACAATGACAGCCTTATGCAAGCAGCGTGGCATTCACTTAATGTCGCGGTGTTTTCTGCAACAGCTGCTACTATTATTGGTAGTTTGACGGCCGTTGCCCTATTCCGTTACTCCTTTAAAGGTAAAGGTGCAGTAAACGGCATGCTGTTTGTTGTAATGATGTCACCAGACATCGTGATGGCAATTTCATTGTTGGCGCTGTTTTTAGTTTTAGGCGCGCAGCTTGGTTTCTTTACTCTATTGATTGCACACATCACATTCTGTTTACCGTTTGTTGTGGTAACCGTTTACAGCCGCTTGAACGGCTTTGATGTGAAAATGTTGGAAGCAGCAAAAGACCTTGGTGCAAGTGAATGGGTTATCTTAAAACAGATCATCCTTCCTCTTGCGAAGCCAGCGGTTGCTGCAGGTTGGTTACTAAGCTTTACTCTGTCTTTAGACGACGTAATTATCAGCTCGTTTGTAACAGGCCCAACATACGAAATCCTACCATTGAAAATTTACTCGATGGTTAAGGTGGGTATTTCACCGGAAGTGAATGCCTTAGCAACGGTCATGTTGATTGTATCTTTGGTTCTTGTAGTAATTTCTCAGTTGCTAGCAAGAGAAAAAGTAAAGTAAAATCCGCATCCGTTAACATCACGAAACAGAATGGTTACATGCCATTCTGTTTTTCTATCTACCGTCCAAAATGATTTGGACAACGTTTGGTTTGGAGCTAACGTCAATGAAAAAATGGGCTACTCTATTAGCTGGTAGTGCATGTGCGCTTTCTCTGTTCTCAGGTTCAGCGGCAGCGGACGATAAAGAATTAGTATTTATGAACTGGGGTCCTTACATCAACAGTAATATCCTAGAGCAATTTACTAAAGAAACAGGTATCAAAGTGATCTACTCGACTTACGAGTCGAACGAAACTTTGTACGCAAAGCTAAAAACTCATAACCAAGGTTATGACCTAGTCGTACCTTCAACTTACTTCGTAGCAAAAATGCGCGATGAAGGTATGCTACAAAAAATCGATAAGACTAAGCTGAAAAACTTCGGCAACCTAGATAAGAACTACCTAGATAAGCCTTACGATCCAAATAACGACTACTCTATTCCACACGTTGTTGCGATTACAGGTCTAGCAGTTAACGCTGATATGTACGATCCAAACGACTTCCAAAGCTGGGCAGACCTATGGAAGCCTGAGCTTGAAGGTCAAGTAATGTTAATGGACGATACTCGTGAAGTATTCCACATTGCACTACGTAAATTGGGTTACTCAGGTAACTCTACAGATCCAAAGCAAATCGACGAAGCATACGCTGAATTGCAACAGCTGATGCCAAACGTTCTAGTATTTAACTCTGATAACCCGGGTGCACCATACATGTCTGGCGAAGTTGGCGTTGGTATGCTTTGGAACGGCAGTGCGGCAGCAGCGCAAAACGAAGGTCTAAACCTTAAGCTAGTCTTCCCTAAAGAAGGCGGTATTGGCTGGGTTGATAACTTCGCAATCTCTTCTGGCGCGAAAAACGTAGAAGCAGCGCACAAAATGATCGACTTCCTACTACGCCCTGAAATCGCAGAGCAAATTTCTCGTGACACTGGCTACCTAACCGCCGTTACAGAATCAAACTCGAAGTTTAAAGACGTAGCGCCGCTGTTCCCTTCTCAAGAAGATCTTGACCGTGTTGAATGGCAAGACTCGGTTGGTGATATGACAGTGAAATATGAAGACTACTTCTTGAAGTTGAAAGCGGGTCAATAATCTGATCTTGCCTACTAAGGCATCGACAAACTGAAAATAGGCAGCGATACGCTGCCTATTTTTGTAATTGACTGATATAATTATGCGTTGCTAGGTTTATTTAGCTCAGTTTCACAGAATTATCGCTTCCCTAAAAAGGCTCGGTATAAATTGATTTAAATAAACGGGATTGTGCTTATTGCGATTTGGCTCAACTTAATAACTGCGACTAGTATTGATTTGTCCAATCGCTAAACAAAACGGAAAACAAATGAAAAGTAAATTCTACGCAAGCGCTCTATGTGCAGCGACGCTAATCGCTACCCCTGCAATGGCGGCTGATCAAGAACTGTATTTCTACAACTGGTCGGAATACATTCCAAACGAAGTTCTTGAAGACTTTACAAAAGAAACTGGCATCAAAGTTATCTACTCTACATACGAATCTAACGAAAGTATGTACGCGAAGCTAAAAACGCAAGGTTCTGGTTACGATTTGGTAGTACCGTCTACCTACTTCGTTTCTAAAATGCGTAAAGAAGGTATGCTGCAAGAGATCGACAAAAAGAAACTTTCTCACTTTAGCGATCTTGACACCAACTTCCTAGATAAACCATTTGATCCAAACAACAACTACTCTATCCCTTACATTTGGGGTGCGACGGGCATTGGTATCAACGCAGATATGTTAGATAAATCGTCTGTTTCTAAATGGGACGATTTCTGGGATAGCAAGTGGGAAGGCCAACTAATGCTGATGGATGACTCTCGTGAAGTCTTCCACATTGCATTAACAAAACTTGGTTACTCGCCAAATACAACGAACCCAGATGAAATCAAAGCTGCTTATGAAGAGCTGAAAAAGCTAATGCCAAACGTATTGGTATTCAACT
This sequence comes from Vibrio sp. VP6, assembly GCF_028823755.1. Classification (NCBI taxonomy): domain Bacteria; kingdom Pseudomonadati; phylum Pseudomonadota; class Gammaproteobacteria; order Vibrionales; family Vibrionaceae; genus Vibrio; species Vibrio sp. VP6. The sequence goes on along the minus strand of NZ_JAPEID010000006.1, from coordinate 107,777 downwards.
CTGATTTCCCAGCAAACCCTTACCTTGCAGGTGAAGTGTCTCTTGGTATGCTTTGGAACGGCTCTGCTTACATGGCTCGTCAAGAAGGTGCGAATATCGACATCATCTGGCCTGAAAAAGGCACCATTTTCTGGATGGACAGCTTAGCAATTCCAGCTGGCGCGAAAAACGTAGACGCTGGTCATAAGATGATCGACTTCCTACTACGCCCTGAGAACGCCGCTAAGATTGCACTAGAGATTGGTTACCCTACTCCAGTTAAGACGGCACATGAACTGCTACCAAAAGAGTTTGCTAACGACCCAAGCATCTTCCCTCCGCAAGAAGTAATGGACAGCGGAACATGGCAAGATGAAGTTGGCGAAGCGAGCGTAATGTACGATGAGTACTTCCAAAAGCTAAAAGTAAACAACTAAATCGTTAGTTTTAAAGATGTGAAAAAGCGGCTCATGAGCCGCTTTTTTTTATCTAATAGTTAGTTTATGCTTTCGTGTCCAAAGCAAGGATTTCATCAACAAGCTTCGGTACTTCAACGCTTGCTTTACCATAGCGTTTTTCTTCAAATTCACTTTCAACCGCACTTGGCTCAAGGTTAATTTCTATAGTATGAGCGCCATGCATTTTAGCATCATGCACAAACCCAGCGGCCGGATAGACGACGCCCGAAGTGCCGATAGAGACAAACAAATCAGCTTCTTCCAGTGCTGCGTATATCTCTCCCATTCTCAGTGGCATTTCGCCAAACCACACAATGTGTGGGCGCATTTGTGATGGAATTTGACAACAATGGCAAAGCTCACCAGTTTTTATATCTTCGGTATGTTCAATAACTTGGTTAGATTCACTACATCGCGCCTTAAGTAACTCACCATGCATGTGAATCACATTTTGGCTGCCACCTCTTTCATGCAAGTTATCAATATTCTGCGTAATAACCGTCACCTTTCCCTTTAATTCCGCTTCAAGACGGCCAAGAGCAAGATGCGCAGCATTCGGTTTGATCGTTTCATCTTGAAGCTTTTGACGGCGTTGATTATAAAAACTCTGAACAAGGTCTGGATCTCGAGCAAAACCTTCAGGTGTTGCTACATCTTCAATTCGGTGATTCTCCCACAGGCCATCTTGGGCTCGAAATGTTTGAATACCAGATTCAGCCGAGATACCTGCTCCAGTAAGTACTACAATATTTCTATAAGGGAAATTCATAACTTATCCTTGTTGTTCTTTTTCATTAGCTTAACACTGAAAGAATAGCAACTGTAGTAGTATGGATTAGACCATGGTCGTAATGGTCACTATTAGAATTACATTTTGAGAGGAATCGCAATGAGACAAGTATCTCTGGCGCTTATATTACTTACGACTTTAGCAGGCTGTCAGCTGACAAATGTGGAAGGTGAAATTGACGACGTAAAAGTAAAAGTCAGCACAAATGATGACAATCATGGGCCGCATGGCAATGGTAGCTTTTGCCCTCCTGGTCAAGCTAAAAAAGGCAACTGTTAAAACGGCTTGTATATCGGTTTGAAGCAAATAGTTTAAAAAAGAGCGGTTTGATGCCGCTCTTTTTTCGATTAATTTAATCTTCGTTAGTAGACGATATTTTATGAATCGCTAAATCCGCACCATTAAACTCGTCTTCTTCTGAAAGCCTTAAACCTGTTAGAGCGTTAATTGCGCCATAGACTACAAGAGCACCTAAAACCGCAATGGAAATGCCAAGAAATGTCCCTAAAACTTGAACCGCGAAGCTAACACCGCCCATTCCACCAAATCCACTTTGACCAAAAACTCCTGCAGCGATCCCGCCCCAAGCACCACATACTCCATGCAAAGGCCACACACCCAGTACGTCATCGATTTTGGTTCGGTTTTGCAGATACGTGAACAGATACACAAACAAAACCCCAGCAACGGCACCTGTCACTAATGCACCAAGCGGATGCATTAAATCTGACCCCGCGCAAACCGCAACCAAACCGGCCAAAGGGCCATTGTGAATAAAGCCAGGGTCATTTTTACCCGCAAGTAATGAAGCTACGATACCTCCAACCATTGCCATCAACGAGTTCATCGCCACTAAGCCACTGATTCCAGAAAGAGTTTGAGCGGACATAACGTTGAAACCAAACCAGCCAACACAGAGAATCCAAGCCCCAAGTGCCAAAAATGGGATATTAGATGGAGCGAAGTTCGTATGCTTTCCTGCGCGGATACGACCTCTACGCATCCCTAAAAAAATAACAGCCACCAGCGCAATCCATCCACCAACGCCGTGCACAACGACCGAACCTGCAAAATCGTGAAAACCATAACCAAAGGTACTTTCAAACCAAGCTTGAACACCAAAGTTTCCATTCCAGATAATTCCTTCAAATAGCGGATATACTATGCCGACAGTGAAAAATGTTGCGATTAGAATAGGATAAAAACGAGCTCGCTCCGCGATACCACCAGAAACAATAGCAGGAATCGCCGCAGCGAAGGTCAGTAAGAAAAAGAACTTAACCAACTCGTAGCCATTATCTTGAGATAAGGTTTGAGCATCGGAAAAGAACGTGCCGCCATAAGCAACCCAATAACCAATAAAAAAGTAAGCAATCGCAGAAATACCAAAATCGGCAATAATTTTAACGAGTGCGTTTACTTGGTTCTTTTGGCGCACGGTTCCCACTTCAAGAAAAGCAAAACCAGCATGCATCAAAAAAACCATGATGGCACCCAACAATAGAAAAAGTGTATCGGAACTTTGTGTGAGAGCTTGTACAACGCCATGTACCTGATCGGCAGTTACACTCATTATGTTTATCTCCGTTATTTGTAGTGCACTCATCCTGTGCATCAAAGTTAAAGTCATCACCAATTTGGTGAATGAAATTCACAAAGCGTCTAATACAGCAATTACCGTTCCATAATTTACTCTTCTAACAATTAGGATTTAATTCATTGTTTTATAAAGCCTTAAATGAAATCAAAAACATTTATTTGTATTGATTTTATCTATTCAAATGCACCAATGTAGGGTCTATGCACCAATATAATGCGCACAACATGTACGCGTTTAATTAGTAAACTCTGACCATAAACGCAAAAAAGCCACCTCATATAGAGATGGCCCATACATTAAATTTCTAACTAAATGATAATTTATCGTGTGATCTTGCCTGCTTTTACATCTTCTAGCCAACGTCCTTCAACGAGATATGGAGGAAGCCAACCGGTTTCAACAGATAAACGATGACCTTTGTCGTACCACATACAAGCCATGCCAAGCAGAGGGAAATTAATGAAAGTGCGGATGCCTATCCTATCTGGTCCTAATTCTCGAAGATGATATTTCTCTTGGAGCTGTAGATTTTTGACTAGCACTTCCTCAAAGTCATAGCCAATGTTAGTAGTTAGCGCAGCGAAGGTTTCTAGGATCCCCATCGCAATTTCCAACGCCCAGTTATCTCCTTGAGCTACCGCTGCGTCCATTGCTGCAACCAGCTTATCAGGATAATCCGATGTGCGGTTGTGGAACGACTGAATGACGTCTACTAGCATATAAGACAGCTCACCCGCTTTGGTAGAGCTCTGTCTCATCAAAGAAATCGGAAAGTTTGCCAATACATCCATACTGGGTTTGTCACGGACGATGACAGAGGTAAAATAAGCATCTAGCCACATTGAGGGACAAATGAAGCCTGTTTTTAAAATACCTTCACCTTTCCAGGTTACTACTGGATAATCAGGTAGTTGAATACGTTGGGGCTCACTTGGTTTGATGGCAAGTTGATGATAGAAGGCACGCATTAATGATGCTTCATAAAGACAGAGTGTTCCTATTTTTTCAGTTTCTATTGCAGATGGAAAGCAAGTATACCACCTCACTTGTTCTGAAGCATCGTCGCTAAGAGCAACTAAATTCTCTCTACGGATTACAATTAGCTCTTTGCGCTCATCTAAATCCTCATTGATATACATTTGGTAGTCAGCGACATCATTTAGTGTTAGATGAGGTTCCGCCTTTCTCTCTACGTGATTTTTCTTATTGTTCTCAGGCATTTATTTCACTCCTAATCCTACGTTAAATTCTTTTACATTAACTGAAGAAACATCTCCAGCATCAGAAATAGCAGTTTGAGTATGAATATATCTAACGGGAATTTTCTTTCTCAATGCTTTATTTATACTTCGGGCCGCTTTCCATTCGGTAGTATCTTTACCCTTTTGAGCCATCAAATCCGTAATTGCACTTGCATACTTACTTGTACCTTGCTGATACGCTTCGTCTCCAATCTTACGACTGCCTAGCGGGCTGTTCCCCCCTTTGGCCTCAACAATGATAATTTCACCTGGTGGAGGCTCTTCCACCTCGTAAACCATATCAAAGTCGCCCGGCTTCGAAATTGAGGTTCCAATATCTTTGGGATGAAGCAGCTTAGCATTAGGACGTTTACTCCGGACAAAGTCATCCGCGGCCAACTCACCAATTTTTGCAGACTGTTGGTTAATATTGCCGATTTGAGCGTTATATCCCTCTTCGCCAGTTCGAGCGTCCATAGCCTTTTGACGCTCTTTCAAACATTCATCAATTTTTGCTTTGTTTCTTTCTGTTAGCTCATAACCACTCGTATTGAGTTCTGAGTTTTCTTTATACTCAGCTTTATTCAACACAAGATCTTCAGTGAAGATCGTGCAACCTTCTTCCCCGCCAACTTTCTCTAAGTCAAAAACATGCGCATTTACAAATTCCTCAATCCCAACAACATACTGCACTTCGTGTCTGCTGCCATCTGAATGATTGATATGACGATAAAAAGTAATCTCGTTTCTTTCACAATCAATATGGTCTAAATCGTATTCATATCGAATATGATTTTTACCTTTGGGTTTGCGGATTTTGACTTGCGAGCGAACGCCATCTTCTCCGACGGATGACTCTTTTGCCGCCTCTAAAATCTGATCGCAAACCTCTTGGGGAACGTTGTTTTGCGCCTGATACTCAGCCAGCATTTGCTGTAAGCGTTTTAGCCCTTCTTCACAAAGGAAACCTGTTGGGTCAATCCACTGGATAGGATTGACTGCATATTGGTAATGGTTAATACCACCAGCAATAGATATCGGGTCTTGTTGGATAAAACGTCCTAGCTTAGGGTCGTAATACCGAGCGAGGTTGTAATGTAAGTTGGTTTCTTGGTCGAAATACTGTCCCTGAAAACGAAGTGGATTTCTCACCTCTTCAACGTCTATAGAAGCAAATCCATGGACATCATAACTTGCACTCCAAACGATATTTCCGGCACTGTCTTTTAGTCGTTCCGGTTTACCAACCTGATCACATTCATACAAATAAATTGAGCCATTTTCTAACACAGCCAATGGGATGTAGGTTTCTGGTTGATATAGGTACCAACGGAAGCCATTGGCAGTGCGTTCTCCGAGCAAACGCTCACCTTCCCAAAGAAACTCCGTGATACCATGTTGAGTAATTTTCTTTGTTCTTCGGCCTAATGCATCATATTCATAGTGACTAATACTCGAATCACCATGTACTTCTACCAGTTGATTTAATGCGTCAAACACACGTTTTTGAACCGCGCCATCGCCTTCTCGTTTAACTTGATTACCTTGTTGGTCGTATTTGTAACGAACACCTGCATAAGCTTCAATGCGGTCACTCATTACCTTAGAATCAGCCAAAGCGGGATTTCCAAAGCTATCTGATTCAAATGTTGAAGTCGAACCGGCTTCACTAACCTTTGTAACGTACCCGAGGGTATCGTATTGATAGTGAGTTGCCCCTGCAGTATTATCTAAAATTGAAGAGATTCGGTTCTGTGCATTGTATATGTATTTTTTTTCTCTACCTGACCATTGCTGCTCGACTAATCGACCGACACCGTCATAAAGTTTGCTCTCTCTGAAACTCTCAGTTTCAGTGACAGAAAGCCTCCCCATAACATCATATTGGAACTCAATTTTTGGTAATGAGTCATCGCTAAACCGGATTTCGGAAAGCCTACCATTGGTGTCGTATGAAAAGTTAAGTGACGTCTTGTCTGGTAAGGTTTGCGAAACACGCTGTCCGACTCGGTTAAACTCTTCACCGATTTCAAATTGACCTTGAATACGCTTAGTTAAATGTCCAAATGAGGAATATTGATACTGTAGAGTTTGATGACGATTAGAGGCTAAAGTCAGTCTTCCACCTAACGTATAGTTAAAGTGATTCTCAACAATATTTTTTCCATTTCCCGCTTTAATATGCTGAAGAAAGCCAGCATCGTCATAGCGGTATAAAACGGTCCTATCTGCAACATCTTTTCGGATGATTCTTCCCATAGAGTCGTATTTGAATTGGCTGTGTAGCCCATCAAATCCAACGGTACCTGATAGTAAACCTTCACTGTCGTACAAAAACTCAAACGCTAGACCATCACTTCGAACTAATTTCGTTAGGTTACGTTGTTGATCGTACTCGTAGGAAATATGGCTGCCATCAGGGAAGATTACCGCTTCTTGTTGAGCCAAAGCTCCCCATTGATAAGACGTGACACCTTCTGGTGTCTGTATCTGTGCAACACGACTAAACTCGTCATAAGCGTACTCTTCACTGTAAGCGACTTGGTCTTCGTCGTTGAAATATCTTATCGATGTGCGGCGTCCGTAATCATCATAGGAAATCTGGGCAACACATCCATCGGGATACGCAATCCCATTAACTAAATCGGTAGCGCCATAACTGTAGCGAAGTAAAGTGCCATCTACTTCATGAGCGACTAATCTTTGTTGTTTATCCCACCACCAACGGCTCTTCTTACCATCTTCAGACTCTCTCTTTACGACTTGACCATGTTTATCGTATTCATACTCCGTTACGCAGCCTAGAGCATCGATATCCCACACTCGTTGGCCAAGACTGTTGTAATAGGCCTTTTCAAGATCACCATCAGGAGATACCGTTTTTACAAGCTTACCTAAGCTGTCATAACCATATTGAATTTGAGCACCGGAAGAGTGCAGTTTGGAAATTAATTGGCCTTGCTGATTGTACTGGTACTGTGTTGTCGAGTTATCTGGGAATACCGCTTTCTCTTTACGCCCTAAATGATCATAGTGCCATTGCCACGTTCTTCCTGTCGGGCTCGATTTTTCAAGCAGATGACCTTGCTCATCATGAATGAAAGTCCACTCATTATCTAAAGAGTCAGAATAAGAGGACTTTGCGCCCTCATAATGGAATCGATAATCGTAAATACCTGAGTCGCCAAAGTTTCTAATGCACTTAGCACTCGAGCCTTCTCCCGACCATTCAAAGTGATGCGTAAACCCTGTTGGTCGAACACGTTTGGCTATCAAATGTTGGTCTTGATACTCATATCGCTCAGTCAAACCCAAATCATTCGTCGCACTAACAAGATCGTCTTGCTCGTCATAGATATATGTTGTTAATACTTGTTCTGTCTTTGTGTTCAACAATTCAACAAGGCGCCCTTGTTTATCATATTGACACTCAAGAACTGGTCGCTTGTTATGTGCAACTTCAATTAGACGATGGTTTCTCGAATAATGGAGTTGGAACGTCGAAAAGATTCCATTGCGGATTTGTTTTAATAGCCAAATGTCTTCTACCAACTCAAAACGATATTGATCACCACTAGAAAGAGTGACAATTCGTGTATTTGGGTTTAGGAAATGACAGCTTGCTCCGACATAGACTTGATAACTTGTTGAACGATGCTCAACTGGTTCAAATTCAATCTCGTCAGCAGAATCGCTTATAAATTCCCATGAGGTGACGTTGTGCTTTTCATCTGTGACTTCTTTCAGTTCAAATTGAAAAGCATGTCGCCAACCGTAACCAAGACCTTGATTTCGGGAAGCTTTGGATGAACGATAGGTTCTTGACCAAACGAAGCCATTGGGAAGCTCTACATCATTGAGTGTTAATATTTCTTCGCCCGTTACTAGAGAAACCGGATCTCCCGCTTTTTCATGACATTCGCTGCCCGTCTGTAAAGGCTTTGCAGAGGCTGAATTCTTAGCTTGGGTTTTAGAAGATGTATGTGCTTTGTTCTGCTTAGACTTTGCTTTTACTTGCTTAGGTACCGGTGTTGGTTCACTGGATATTGTCGCGTTTTTCTTTGTTTTAGGGAAACTAGCGACATAAAGAGAACCATTCACAAGTGCTTTTGCAAATACAGGCGCATAAAGCTCTGGTGTCAGTTCTTCATCCGGTACGTTTGGGGGAAACTGACCAAGTAGATGATACAACTCTTCAACACGGCTTGAGCTAAGCGGTACGAAGTCATCTAGAAACGCCTTCGCACTCTGTTCTGAGTCAAACTTTTTGTGTTCACCTTTTGGGATTGGCTGACTGGAAAAATGAAAGCTTTGACCAAGGCAGTTGGTGAGAGGGATAACAAATTGAGGAATCATAGTTGTAACGAGTGTGTCCTTTCCTATTGCCTACCACTGACTTCACAAGTTTGCTTTGTTTTCATCTAGCAGGTACTGAGAATACAAAGCAAACGTGTGAAAGCCGGATCCTTTTCAGAATTCGACTATTCCTTGACTTGAATGCACTAAGGCGAATTTGATGCTCTTTAAAAAAGAATTGCTGAGCGTCGCGTACTCTAGCGGCTAAAAATGCCTTGAGTAAATGAACAATAGTGTGAGTGAGACTGAGGTCTCAGCGATTTGCCTTTTAGAGAGCAATTTCTTTTGTTAATTTGACTCGCTCCCCAGATAACAAAATTCACCAAGAAAATTCACAATAGTCGCATGACTGAGATACCGTGTCTCACACGAGAGAAGTTGACTCAAACTATAGAACGTTATGCTCATGTCCAGCGTGTCACGACAAGCTTCTAGCTCTCCATTGCATAACCGAAGCAATAAAAAAGCCGCCCTAAATAAGGCGGCTTTTGATGTTGTTAAGGTTCTATAGGTTTGGACCTGTAGAGGGAGTATGAGGTTGATTGTTACGCAGTTGCTGCATGCCTTGGAACATACGGATGAACCAGACAAGAATAGCTAACGCAGCGAATACCATTCCGACCCAAGGTATGAAGTAAGCGATGTCTTCGATCAACGTACTTTTCACCCAATAGTCACTCACCCCGACTAGCACACCGTTAGAGGTCGCTACAGTGACAATCAACACCACAAAAAACGTTAGGTAGAGAAAGAAAGTACGAATCAGACCGTAGTAATGAGAAATCACTACGTCGCTGTCCTCCCCCTTATCCAAACGGTAACCCGCATAGATAATTGCGATAACGCCTGAGATCAAAAACGTAAACGGGGTAAAACAACTCAGGATATACGCAATCCAAATCCCGTTATGATGTTTGTTCATTCGCTTTCGCTCCTTTCTCTGTCGTTGGTTTTGATTCTGCTTCGCCCATCGCTTCTTTAGACTTCACTTCTTCATACCAAAGATCGTGATGCTCTTTCGCCCATGTTTCATCGACTTCACCAGTCACCATGCCTTCTAACGCACCTTCCATACCGAATAGACCGATATAGATGTGGAAAATAAAGCCACAGATCAGAATCAGGGCTGAAATGGCATGAACTAGGTTAGAAAGTTCCATATCTCGGCGAGTTTGCCCAAAGATTGGGAAATCCAAAACTAAACCACTTACCGCGACAATAGCGCCAAAGAAAATCAACAACCAGTAGATGGCTTTCTCACCACCGTTTGAGAACCCTGCCGATGGATGCGTTCCTTTGTGCTTACCAACCATGCCGCCCATTTTCATGAACCAACGAATATCTGTCATGTTTGGAATCGACTTGCGCCACCATTTCAAGAGTACAAACATCAGCAAAATGAAGAACAGTGGTCCCATGTAGTTGTGGTACTGCTTCGCCAACATGACGATAAAGCCCCAAAACTCGGTAGGAACATACGGTTTTAAAAAGTGCTTACCGTAAACCAGCATCAAACCACTGAATGCAAGCGTTAAGAATGTAAACGCCATACTCCAGTGGAGAGCGCGATCCAAGCGAGACCAGCGCTTCATCTTTTTGCCTGTACGAGGCTTACTTAGCATCAAAGGGCCAACAAATACGTAAGCCATGATAACCATCGCGATACTGCCGAAAATCGCGACAGCACCAGCAGGAGACATCCATTTCTCTTTTAGAATGTACCAAGTCTCACCAGGTTTACTGATTAATACGCCATGTTCTGGCGATTTAGACGTGGTATAACCTTCTTGCCCCTCTCTGACTTCACGCCAATAATCTGCACCTGCAAGTTGCGTTATCTCCTGTTGAACCACTTTAGAAGATTGCTCCTCTGCTGAAGCAGGCATTGCGAAAGTCAGCAGCAATGCCGTCATCATTGACAGCATTGCTAGAGACGCACGTTTAAGAGTGTTTAACATGTGCCTCTCCTTACTTAGCTTTTCGTCGCATCGTAAGAAAGATCGTTTCCGTCTGTCCAACCTGCGTTTTTCGCGCCGCGCTCTACCACACGTTGGCGGAAAATATCAGAGACTTTCTCTGCGTCACCCGCAAGTAGTGCTTTTGTTGAACATAGCGATGCACACATCGGTAGTTTGCCTTCTGCGATACGGTTCGCACCGTATTTTTGGCGTTCTTCTTCTGAACCAGGTTCAGTGTTTGGACCGCCTGCGCAGAACGTACATTTGTCCATTTTGCCACGTTCACCGAACGCTTCTTGTTTCGGGAACTGCGGAGCGCCAAACGGACAAGCAAACAAGCAGTAACCACAGCCGATGCACAGATCTTTATTGTGAAGTACGATACCGTCTTCTGTATGCTCGAAACAGTCAGCTGGACAAACCGCCATACAAGGCGCATCTGTACAGTGCATACAAGCAACAGAGATCGAGTTTTCACCCGGTTCACCGTCATTAAGTGTCACAACGCGACGACGTTGGATACCCCATTCAAGCGCATCGTCGTTTTCGTTCTTACATGCAGTAACACAGCCGTTACACTCGATACAGCGTTTGGTGTCACATAGGAATTTCATTCGTGCCATTGTCAGACTCCTTACGCTTTACGAATGTTACATAGGGTTACTTTGGTTTCCTGCATCAAAGTAACAGGGTCGTAACCGTAAGTGGTTGCCGTGTTGGCGGCTTCGCCAACAACATAAGGTTGAGTGCCTTCTGGATATTTAGGACGTAGGTCTTCACCTTCGAACTTACCGCCAAAGTGGAATGGAATGAACGCCAAGCCAGGTTTCACACGACGTGTAACCATCGCTTTCACCTTGATTCGTCCCTTCTCTGCACCTTCAACCCAAACATCATCACCATCTCTAAAGCCAAGATCGTTCGCGTCTTTCGGGTTTACTTCAACAAACATTTCTTGTTGAAGCTCGGCAAGCCAAGGGTTTGAACGCGTCTCTTCACCACCACCTTCGTATTCGACCAGACGGCCAGAAGTCAGAACGATTGGGTACTCGCCCGATTTGTCTTGCTCTTGAATTGATTTATACAACGTAGGAACACGGAAGATTGCATCTTTGTCATCCCAAGTTGGGTAATCCGTTACAAGGTCACGACGTGGTGTGTACAGTGGTTCACGATGCAGTGGTACGCGGTCTGGGAACGTCCAAACAATCGCACGTGCTTTCGCGTTACCAAATGGGATACAACCGTGCTTGATCGCGACACGCTGAATACCGCCAGAAAGGTCTGTCTTCCAGTTTTTACCCTCTGCTGCCGCTTTCTCTTCAGCGGTTAGATCGTCCCACCAACCAAGTTGTTTCAACAACTTGTCAGTGAATTCTGGGTAACCGTCTTTGATTTCACAGCCTTTCGAGTAGCTGTCTTCCGCAAGAAGGCTCTTGCCTTCGAATTCCACACCAAAGCGCGTACGGAAGTTACCGCCACCTTCTGCAACCGTCTTAGACGTATCGTACAGAATGTGTGTGCCTGGATGTTTCATTTCCGGTGTACCCCAACATGGCCAAGGTAGACCGTAGGTTTCACCGTTTACAGGGCCACCTTCCGCTTCCAATGTGGTTTTGTGGAACGTATGCCAGTTTTGTTGGTGCGCTTTCAAACGCTCTGGGCTTTGGCCTGTGTAACCAATCGTCCACATGCCTTTGTTGAATTCACGCGTTAGGTCTTCAATCACCGGCTGGTTGTTTTCAACACGGATGTTTTTGAACAGAAGATCTGAATAGCCCAGTTTCTTCGAAAGCAGGTACATGATTTCATGGTCAGGTTTTGATTCGAACAAAGGTTCAATCACCTGATCACGCCATTGTAGAGAGCGGTTAGAAGCGGTAACACTGCCGTATGTTTCAAACTGCGTTGTTGCAGGAAGCAAGTAAACGCCGTCGGTACGGTCGTTCATTACCGCAGCAACAGTTGGGTATGGGTCCACAATCACCATCATGTCCAACTTCTGCATCGCTTTTTTCATCTCAACACCACGTGTTTGAGAGTTCACTGCGTGACCCCAGTAGAACATTGCACGGATGTTTTCGCGTTGACGAATGTTGTCTTTGTTTTCCAGTACGCCATCCACCCAACGAGATACAGGAATACCTGCACTGTTCATTGGTTTTTGACCACCGTAAGCGTTGTCATCGAAACGACCTTTAATCCATTCGTAATCGATTTCCCACACTTTTGACCAGTGACGCCAAGCACCTTCAGAAAGGCCGTAGTAGCCCGGTAGCGTGTCAGAAAGTACGCCTAGGTCGGTCGCGCCTTGTACGTTATCGTGACCACGGAAGATGTTTGCGCCGCCGCCTGATTTACCAATGTTACCAAGCGCTAGCTCAAGCACACAGTAAGCACGTGTGTTGTTGTTACCAGTAGTATGCTGAGTACCACCCATACACCAAACAATACAGCCCGGGCGATTTTCAGAAAGCAGTTTTGCTGTTTGGTAAACGTCTTCTTCGCTTACGCCTGTTACACGCTCAACTTCTGCTGGCGTCCACTTCGCTACTTCAGCACGGATTTCATCCATACCGAATACACGTTGCCGGATGAATTCTTTATCTTCCCATTGGTTTTCGAAGATGTGCCACAACACACCCCAAATGAATGCTACGTCAGAACCAGGACGAAGTGAGACATAGTGATCCGATTTTGCTGCCGTACGTGTACGACGAGGATCCGCTACGACGATCTTACAGTTGTTCTTCTCTTTCGCGATCAGAATGTGCTGCATCGCTACTGGGTGTGCTTCAGCTGGGTTTGAACCAATGAACAGCATCGACTTACAGTTGTGCATGTCATTGAAAGAGTTGGTCATCGCACCGTAACCCCAAGTGTTCGCTACACCCGCCACGGTTGTTGAGTGACAAATACGCGCTTGGTGGTCAACGTTGTTAGTGCCCCAAAGTGATGCCATTTTGCGGAACAAGTACGCTTGTTCGTTGCTGTGCTTTGCGCTTCCCAAGAAGTAAACCGAATCAGGGCCAGACTCTTTGCGGATGTCCATCACCTTGTTACCGATTTCTTCGATCGCTTGATCCCAAGAAAGCTTTTTCCACATACCGTTTTCAAGCTTCATTGGGTATTTAAGACGGCGCTCACCGTGGCCATGTTCACGCAGTGCTGCGCCTTTTGCACAGTGACCACCGGCGTTAAATGGGTGGTCGAATGCAGGCTCTTGACCCGTCCAAACACCATTTTGAACTTCTGCGTAAATACCACAACCCACTGAACAGTGAGAACAGATAGTACGTTTTACTTCTGTTTTCGCTTCTGGATCGACTGATTTTGCTTGCGCTTTTTTCATCATTCCCGGAGCGAATAGACTAGCACCAACCACTGCGCCACCAGCGGCAAGCGAAGTGTTTTTCATGAATGCACGACGAGATACGCCAAGCTGGTTCGTTTCTTTGCTCACACTGTCGGAGCGTTTGACAAGTTTCATCCGTTATCTCCTAAAGTGTGTCGTAGTAATCGCGAATGTGTTGAGTTTCACGATACCCTTTCTTCTTCACGTCTTTTTCAGAAGGCTCAACCGTTTCTGAAGCAACGGCCACTTTCGTGGTTCCCGCAACAACAGCACCAGCAACGGCAGCGGTTGTGAAGCCTTTTAGGAGATCCCTACGGCTTGTGTTTATTTCTTTATTATCTTTCATCATTGCTTCCTTACCTTACGGTAGATCTTTGGAGACTCATGCCTCTCTATCGATATGACCAAGTACTGCTCGATTACTCGTAATCAGTGACGTTTTTCACATCAATTTTTAATTTGCTCTTACTGCTTTTGGTGTTCACGCTAAAGCGCACTTGCTCTAACGTTAAAAATGCATCGCAAAGCTGTGCAGCTGGCTTGTAGAAGTTCACGCTTTCTGCGTTCTCTAGTTGGCGCGTAAAAGATTGGAACCAAGGGGCGATGTGTTTGTTAAACACCGCTTGTTGAAGTTCTTCCTCTTCACCCGTCAGCATTGCCATCACTTCGCACAGTGCAGAAATATGGTCTTCAGGCTCTTTCACGTTCTCTTCTCGTTCGATGCCTAAAAGATCCAGATCGCGACGAATTTCCGCTAATGGTTTTTCCATCATCGAGCCCGTACGATGCCAAGATCCGAATGGCACGACTTCACCACGGCCGATGCCAATAAACAGATCTTGATATTCTTCTTCTAATGCTTCTCGTTGCGCTTCGTTCGCGGCTTGTTGCAGTGCGAGCCAAGCTTTTTGCATCGCGCTCTCAGACGGTTCAATTTCTAGCGATTTCAAGAACGCCAGCATTTCCTCACTTGGCGCACTACGAAAAAGCGCGGATAGAACGAGATAAATGTCCGTTCTCAGTGTTTGTTCTTGTTGTGTATCCACTGCGAGCTCCTAGTATTTCAATTGATTCATTGGATCAGCAGCCATCGACTCAAACATGTCGATCACACGACAGTCTTCACACATGGCGATGCGATTAATGGCGGCTTCATCAGAGAAATGAGAATGACCACGAAGCTTGTTTTGCAGCATGTCGATCATCGATTGCGGAGCAAAAGGCTTGTGACAGCGAATGCACTCGGCTGCCTTTTCTTCATGAATCACAACCGCTTTCTGGCGTTCTTCTTTCACCCAGTTCATACGAGGAGTAAGCGTCAGCACTTTCTCTGGACACGCTTTCTCGCACAGCCCACATTGAATGCAGTCTTGCTCGACGAATTTAAGTGACGGAGATTGGCCGTCCGTATGCAATGCACGTGTTGGACACACCGCCACACAGCTCATGCACAACGTACAATCTTTACTTTCACAAGAAACCGTGCCGTAAGGTGCGTTCGCTGGCAGTTCAACAATGTTCTCAACTGGAATACGTGATGCTGACAACGCATCCAACGCCGTAAATAGACGCTGACGTTTGTTACCTTGCAAATCACCTAATGCCAAATCAAAAGACTCAGTACAAAGTGTCGGAGCACCTTCACGTAGTGACTCTAGGTACAAAATGTCGATGGTTTCTTTGGCGATACCAAGTTGGTCGAGCAGCTCTTGAGCAATACCTACTTCGCTATTAAGCACACGAATAATGGTTTGAGGCATAAAACGCGAAGCCGCAAACAGCACCTGAGTGGCACCGTTCACAAGCGCGGCAAACCAAGTATCTATACCAACCGAAGGCAGTTCTTCCACCACAATTGGAATCACATTATCTGGCAATGCTTTTAGTGCCATCACGTTGTAGCTCTCGTGGCGAGAACTACAAATCAATACGATAGGATCTAAACCACCCGCTTGCTCATAGTTGGCTAGCGTACGTTCAATAAACTTTTGCGTATCTTCGGGGTTTGGTAATGCGTAATGAATAGCTTCTGTCGGACACGCTGTAGCACAAGTACCCACGCCTTGACATAGGTATGGGTTGATCTCGATGCGATGGCCCGTTTTGTCGCTGCCTTCACTCGATAGTGCCCCTGCCGGACAAGCATCCACACAACGTTCGCAACCTTTTACGCCACGAGAGCTGTGTGCACATAGATCGGTATCTAAACGGAAGAATTTCGGTTTATCGAACGTCCCCATCAAGGTTGGAATTTCTTCCAACGCTTCAGCCAGTTTCGGATAGCCACGACCAACTGGGTAGTAGCCCGGTACTGGTACTTCTTCCGACATGCAGCTGTTTAGGCAAAGATCGAGTACGATATCGAAACAATCGCTATTGATCGCGACCTTGGCAAGATTGTTGGTCGAACCATGATTTTCAATCAGAACTTCAAACGTACCTAAGAACCCTGAAACCTGAACCGAATTGGCGTAGTAAAGCTCGGGATTTGTTCCCTTTTCGCCATCGGTAGAAAGCAGCGTTAGGCTGTTCATTTGCGACAATTGCGCTGCCGCACTTTCGATGATTGCCGTTGGACCCACAATCAAAGTATTACCGCCGCTTTCATAGCTTACGGTTGGTGGAATAAGATTGGTCAACTCTACGGTATTTTCGAAAGCGTACAGCCTCGCTTTACCGTTATTGGAAGTTGCTTGTTCTAATAATTGTTTCAGCATTGCTCAATTCCATTTATGAACATGGATAGTCTTTTCCATCTCTTAGTGTAGTTAGCGCCGGAGATTCTGCTGATTAACTTATCAATGAGCATTCTTATTCCGCCATCTATAGGCGATGAATACTACGCAGTGCGTCCGTGCTAACTTCAACCAGATTGGTATTGAGCAACAAATAGCAAATGTCATGCCAATAAAATATCAATTAAAATTCAATCACTTAGATATTTTACCGACAAATAGTAGGGATAAAAAAACCGGTTGAGACATTTTGTCCCAGCCGGTTCATTGAGTGTTTAGTCAAAATGTACCTATTCTTTGTGTGGTATATTTTGTCTCACCTCGTTAGGCGGTGATTCCTCAGCAAAAGTATCATCTTCACCAGGCACTGTATTTATATACAGTTCATTTTCATCTTGGGTAATTCCGGCACTTTTTTCGGCGTTTGGTTCTGCGTCTTCAACCACTTCAGATGCGATATCGTCAGCGTTAAGTTCAGATCCTTGCGTCGTTGCAGCGTCTGGTTCTTCTTCCACTTTTTCTTTAACCCAATCACGTAGCGTCTCTGCGACGTCTTTAGAAAGTGACTTTAAGTTACTGTAATCATCATCGTAATCGTCTAGGCCATCACGCACGTTAAATTCTTCGGACAAGAACATTTTGCGCAGCGCGGCTTTCTTAACGCTTTCTGAAGCTTCAGAAACCAGCAGTTGCGCCACAGACATTTCTTCGGGCTTTTCAGTCTCTACATTCGCGGTAATGTCTGGAGCCTGACTAACCTCATTGACGTTCAAAGCGTCTGAGCTTTCGTCAGCGTTTGAAAGCGCTGTGACACTATCTTCGGATTGCTCCGTCTCTGCTACCGGTGTGATCTCTTCATCCTGTTGGGAAGATTCTTCTAATTTACGTTTCGACCAACGGCTTAAAAAACTAGTTGCCATTTGCTCTGCCCGCTCCTTTGCGTTTCTTACGTCTTACTTCTAACAACTCACCGTGGCGACCGATAAAGGCTTCCATCCAAGCCTGAACGGCTAACGGCATATCGTTGGATAGTACAAGGTTGTCGCCATCCATATATTGCGCCGCGACAGATTGTGAAGCCGTTAGTAGCTGTATCGCTGGTTTTTCACCAGACTCGACGTTATCCATCACTAAAAAAAGTTTAGGTTGCTGAGAGCTTAAGTTAAAGCGGTAGTCTGTACGCTCGTCTTTGTGCAATTGCAACAGACAAACATCTGGAGTCTCTTCCGTCGGATTTAGCGCAAATCCCGTCAACTGCCATTGGGTTGTCACCCAAATCCCTGTACTGATCTCATGCTCAACAAGCTCTACGCCAATTGGCCATGCGTCTTCAGTCTTCTCGTAATTGTTCTCGAAATCTTTCTTATCCGACATAACTCACCCAGTTTTTCTATTTTGGTCTGAAAACTTACAGGACATTTTGACCTTGGCTTTCATCCATTTCATCGCTACAAAGCAATAACCGCGCCAAATCAATCCTATACACAGCGCTATACTCAAGTACCAAAGTAGTTGAAACTCAAATTTATTGATGTGTCATTACTGCGATATCGCAGTTTTAATGCATTGTTGACATAAAACCTCGCAATTTTTATGGGAACCGCTATTTTGGAACGAGATTTGCTTTGCTAACCACTTAGCAAGCTAAATGCGTAGCAACCTAACGCTCTTAATCACTAGGACACGACTGTGCTGAAACCAAATATTATTAAAACCAGTGAAAATCCCCTGCAAACCATTGAAGTCGATGTGTACGACGAGTACGGCGAAAAGCTCACGAAGCAAATCGCTTGCGAGCGTCCTCTTACGGTCATGCTGAACTGGAAAGAAGTGGTCACGCTCATGACGCTAGGTTCGCGTCCAGAAGCGCTAGTACTGGGTTATTTAAAAAACCAAAGCTTCCTGTCTGATCCAGCAGCGATTGAATCCGTCATTATTGACTGGGAAACGCATTCCGCAGCGGTGATTACTAAAGAAAATACCGAACATTTAGAAGGCGCTCTGAAAAAGAAAACCGTCACATCTGGCTGTGGTCAAGGCACCATGTATGGCAACGTGATGAAACAACTTGAGAACTACCAAGTGCCTCAAGTTCCGCTTAAGCAATCAGAAATCTACTCCGCACTTGAAGCGTTGACTCATTACAACGACACCTACAAAAAAGCGGGCGCGGTGCATGGCTGTGCGGTTTGCAAAGGCAATGAGGTATTGTCATTTGTGGAAGATGTCGGCCGTCACAACGCAGTGGATACGCTTGCAGGTGAGATGTGGCTCAAAGAAGAGACAGGTGAAGATAAAATTTTCTACACAACAGGTCGCCTTACATCAGAGATGGTGATTAAAGTAGCTCAAATGGGCATTCCTGTTCTACTTTCTCGCTCTGGCGTTACTCAAATGGGGTTAGATCTAGCGAAGCAATTTGGCATTACGACCATTGCGCGTGCGAAAGGTTTGCGATTCCAAGTATTTACCGGAGCGGACAAGATTGAGTTTGATGTGAAAGGCGAAAGCGCATCTCGTTAACGAGAACACATTACAAAACCGCCGATTAGTGTAAACTTATAACGATTGGGATAAGTAAATCATCACGTTATGAAGGCTTAACTAAGCGATATAAGCCAGAAATAGCAACGTTTGTTGTAGCAATAACAACACTTGTTTTAATTGATGCTAACTACAGCTCATTCACAAAGGATGTGAACTATGGACAATGACCAACTGTGGAATTTTTTGCTCACGCCCAGTGGCATTATGCTCTCAATGATCATTACATTTGGTGTCGTCGGCATATATGCGTATCTAACTGGTCAGTTTAAGGATTAAGACCAATTAAAAAAGCCTCGCTAAATAGCGAGGCTTTTACTTTTCAAGCGCTGTATGAGTAATTACGCGTCAACGCCACGAGATTTCAAGAACTCAGAGTAAGTACCTTTGAAGTCTGAAATCTTGCCATCGCGAATTTCGATAATACGCGTTGCTAGCGAGTCTACGAACACACGGTCGTGAGATACAAAGAACAACGTGCCTTTGTATTGCTCAAGCGCGGTGTTCAAAGATTCGATCGATTCCATGTCCATGTGGTTGGTTGGTTCGTCCATTAGCAACATGTTTGGCTTGTGCATCATCAGCTTGCCAAGCAGCATACGACCTTGCTCACCACCAGACAGTACTTTTACTGACTTCTTAATGTCGTCTTGGCCAAACAGCATACGACCTAGGAAACCACGAACTACTTGCTCGTCGTCGCCCTCTTGACGCCATTGACCCATCCAATCCGTTAAGTTCATGTCTTCTGCAAACTCATGCGCGTGGTCTTGCGCGTAGTAACCGATGTTTGCATTTTCAGACCATTTGAACTCACCCGCACGAGGTTCAAGTACACCAGCAAGCGTGTTTAGAAGAGTTGTTTTACCCACACCGTTCTCACCGATGATCGCAACGCGCTCACCCACTTCAAAAATTGCATTGAAGTCTGAGAACAAGTCCTCTTCAAAACCTTGGCTTAGGTTTTCAACAATCAGAGCGTTACGGAACAGTTCTTTTGACTGTTCGAAACGAATGAATGGGTTTTGACGGCTAGACGCTTTAACTTCGTCCAGTTTAATCTTGTCAATTTGCTTCGCACGAGACGTAGCTTGTTTTGCTTTCGATGCGTTTGCAGAGAAACGCGCAACGAAAGTTTGTAGCTCAGCGATTTGAGCTTTCTTCTTCGCGTTGTCGCTAAGTAGACGTTCGCGAGCTTGAGAAGCCGCGGTCATGTACTCGTCGTAGTTACCAGGGTAAACACGTAGTTCACCGTAATCCAAGTCAGCCATGTGCGTACATACTGAGTTTAGGAAGTGACGGTCGTGCGAGATGATGATCATCGTGCAGTTACGCGCGTTTAGCGTGTTTTCCAACCAACGGATCGTATCCATGTCCAAGTTGTTGGTTGGTTCGTCAAGTAGCATGATGTCTGGGTCAGCAAACAGGATTTGCGCTAGAAGCACACGCAGTTTCCAACCTGGAGCCACTTCGCTCATCAAACCGAAGTGTTGTTCCATTGGGATGCCTACAGCAAGAAGCAGTTCACCCGCTTTTGCTTCTGCCATGTAGCCGTCCATTTCCGCGAACTGAACTTCAAGGTCAGCCACTTTCATGCCGTCTTCTTCGCTCATTTCTGGCAAAGAGTAAATACGGTCACGCTCTTGCTTCACTTCCCAAAGCTCTTTGTGACCCATGATTACCGTGTCGATAACCGTGAATTCTTCGTACGCGAACTGATCCTGGTTTAGCTTTGCAACACGCTCGTTTGGATCGTAGCTTACGTTACCGCCTGTTGGCTCAAGCTCACCGCTTAAGATCTTCATAAAGGTTGATTTACCACAACCGTTAGCCCCGATTAAGCCGTAGCGGTTACCTTCGCCAAACTTAACTGAGATGTTTTCAAATAACGGCTTAGCGCCAAATTGTTGAGTGATATTCGCTGTGGAGATCAAAACCTTTACCTTAGCAATTTAAGTGTATTGAGAAAAAACCGGGCAACGGTACTGCTTCAAGCTACATACTTCAAGTTTTGTTTTTATTAATTAATGGGAAATATGTTTCGTTACCTGTGTTTTTCTGTACGAAAAGGCGAAAAATCCATGTCATTTGTCGTACTTAAAGTGGCAACGAAGGATAAGATGAGTAGATAAGAAAAAGGCCAGTCTTCACTGACCTTTTTTGATGGAACTGGCGTTGGTTTACGTTACGCGATGTTCGTCACTTCCAGCAGTAGCTCGGCTTTCTTCGGTAAATAGATGCTGAATGTACTTCCTTTACCCCACTCCGATTCGGCTTTCAGCTCGCCACCGGTTTGACTAAGAATACTTTGCGAAACCGACAAGCCTAATCCGGTGCCGTCGCGTTTCGTCGTGTAAAACGGTGAGAAAATTCGATTTAAGTTTTCTGGTTTGATACCACAACCATCGTCGATAACATGAATCGCTGCGCCCTTTATTTCACCTTCTTCAATCCAATCTTCACTCATTACGATCAGTTTTCCTTTGCCGTTCATCGCATGAATGGCGTTCATTTGCAGGTTAACCAAAATTTGTAGCAAGTGATGGCGATTAATTTCAACTGGCGTATGCGCTTGTAAATCGGTAATAAATTCGACGTCGCGCTTCTTAGTACCGGTTTTGACCAATGTGATGCTCTCATCAATGATCGGGTTGACATGTTGCCAAGTGATTTCATCTTGAACACCGCCTTGGCGACTGTATTGCAATAAACTGCGAGTGATATTGCGGATACGGTCAATTTGCGCGTGAATTGCATCAATTTCTTCTTGAACTCGACTCGCATCTTCACCCAACTCAAAGTGAATCAACTCAACGTTACCAAGAATTACCGCAGTTGGATTATTGATTTCGTGTGCAATCCCGGCGGTCAGCTCACCGAGTGCCGCCAGTTTTTCATGCACTACCAATTTATCGCGGGTTTGGTTGAGCAACTGAATGTGAAGTTCGAGTTCCTCAGTTTTTTCTCGCAAGCTAGCCGTTCGCTCTTGAACTTTACACTCCAACTGCGCCGCAGCATTTTTGAGTTCGATTTTGCGGTCTTCTAAGGCGTCAAGCATATTGTCGAACTGCCTAGCCAGCTGCGCCAACTCATGATGATCATCCAGCCCCAGCGGACCAATACGTTTCTCTTTGCCAAGTTGAACGAGCTTAACGACTTTATGAATGCGCTCTATTGGTCGGAACAAATCACGCGAACCGCGATAGACCATCACGCCAGAGACCAGTAATAGCATTAAGGTAATAAGGCTGATTTCGGCGATGTTGGTCATGTACGCTTTCACAAATGGCCACATCAGGTAGCCGGTATAAAGCATGCCAATGACGTTATCGTACTGATCTCTGATTGGTTGATAAGCGGTGATGTACCACGCGTCGTACACATACGCGCGGTCGACCCATTGCTGACCTTGAGAGAGCACTTGGTTATACACTTCAGCACTCACTCGCGTACCAATAGCGCGCCCTAGCCTATGGTCGCTGTCTAGAGGAACGTTGGTGCTCACACGCAAATCATCAAGAAACACGGTCAACGTACCCACAGGGCGAAGGCGGTCATTATCACTGAGATAAATGAGATCGCGGATTTGATCCACCAGCACAGTACTGTTGTTGAGGAGCAAGCCACCATCAAGGAAACCGATCAAATCGTTCGCTTGGCTGTATACCGGAATAACGGTACGGCTCACCAAGCCGCGCGCTTCCATTCCACCATCAGCCAGAATGGGCACTTCGGCCCGTTTGGCGAGTTCCGGATCGAGCTGTTCGAGCTCTTCCCGATTGAGTACATCAAAAAACGATTCGCGTTTGGTGAGATCCATAAAACGGAATTTGTTTTCCATCGAATTAACGCGTTGGAAAGAGAGAAAGTCTAGGGAGTAACGTTTTTTCTGTTCAGTAACCCACTTTTGTAGCTCGTCTTGTGGTGTCCCTTGATTGATTCGGGTTCGGAAGTCGTAGGAGTCAGCAAACGCTCGCACGTAATTGGCTTGCTTTTGTTGTAACAACGTCACGCTGTTATTTGCTACACCCAAACGCTCTGACACATCCAGCAGCGCGTTTTGCCACGTGTAATGGATAGACCAATAAATCGTAATACCGATCAGCGCTATCAACGTAAGGAAGATCGGTGCAGAGGTTAAAATCAATAAGCGATAACGCACCATGGTTTTAAAACGGTGCGTCCATTTCGACAATCCTTTGTGCTGCTGCCAGTTAGTCGGCATATCCCTCATCCTCAGAATCCCATTCTTTGTATTTGCGTTCTAACGTCTTGCGGGCAACGCCTAAGTCGCGCGCCGCTGCCGATTTATTGCCTTCATGCAAATTAACGACTTGTTTGATATGCGCTTTCTCGACTTCTTTTAAAGTCCAATTGTTTGGGTAGCCTTCGCCAGTAAATTCTTTGCCTTCTCTAAAAGTTGGTAACTCGGCGGAGTGAGAAACGGTAATCGATACATTAGGCAGAGAATGACCACCGTTCAGCTCTCGCCAGTAATGCGCTGGTGGTTTACCAAGTAAAATGCAGCGCTCGATGAGGTTCTTCAGCTCACGAATGTTGCCCGGCCAATCGTACTCACTCATGGCCTCCATGTCTTCGTGCGCCCATTTTGGCGCAGGCATACCGAGCTCGCGCGTCAGCATGTTGCTAAAAAATGGCACTAACTCAAATAAGTCGGTTTTGCGCTCTCGCAGCGGACACACTTCAATTTTCAGAACGTTTAAACGGTAATACAGGTCACTGCGAAAATTGCCTTGGTTAACCTCTTCTTGCAGATTACGGTTGGTTGCCGCCACGATACGGACATCAATGCTGATCTCTCTTTCTGAACCGACAGGACGAATTGTACGCTGCTCTAACACACGCAATAATGATGCCTGCATGGAAAGCGGCATTTCTCCTATTTCATCAAGGAATAAAGTGCCGCCATTCGCTACGCGGAACAAACCTTCGCGTGACTTTTTCGCTCCAGTAAACGCACCTGATGTGTGACCAAATAACTCACTTTCGAGTAGCTCTGGCGCAATCGCCCCACAGTTGATAGGCACAAATGGGCCCGTTCGCCCACTTGCTTGATGAATACCTCGCGCGACCAACTCTTTGCCCGTGCCTGATTCGCCTTCAACCAATACTGAGGCACGTGATGGAGCAAACTGTGTGATAAGTTGTTTGAGCTGACGCGTTTTTTCTGAACCACCAATGATCTCGGAAGTATTGTGACGCTGATAATCACGCTTCATGGCGTACTGCATGCGCTCGTTCAAACGGCGATCCATACAGCGGCTGACCGCTTTTAACATCTGCTCAAGGTTGAATGGTTTGAGGATAAAGTCGGAAGCACCGAGCTGCAGCGCTCGAATGGCAATTTCTAGATCCGCATAACCCGTCATGAAAATCACATCGGCGCGTTTTTCATCATCTTCAAACGCTTCTTCCCACTCAATCCCAGAACGCCCCGGCAGATTAATATCCAGCAAAATCAAATCATAATGGCGAGAATTGCGCAGTTGTTCTGCTTCTTCGATGCTGCCAGCGGTGTCGACATGTGAGAAAAGCTTTCCCAATGCCTTTTTTAAAATGGCTTGCATGCCCAATTCATCATCAACGACCAGTACGGAAAAGGCGTTATATTGTTGGTTTGTACTAATATGGGATTGAGTAGACATATTTACCCCAGATGGATTCGGATGGGACAGAGTGTACCAAGTTTGAAACGATATACCCTACAAAAAGTGCGACATTTTGTACCAACGCAAACTTTTGTGCAAATAACTCCATGAATCCGCGCATAAATCAAACATTTTTGGCTTGTAAAATGTTGGCATCTTGTTTGCTATAAGGGGTATCCAAGTGATCTCAGGATGTTGGAGAACTTGCTATTCCAACACCCTAAGGCAACTTGTGATTTGAGCAATCAAGATCGCTCCGGAGACTTCGCTGTCACCTAGACGGATAGAAGCCAAAGAATCATTGGAAAGGAAACACATAAAAATGAAAAAAATTGCGCTAACATTGGCCGCAACGTCAATCACGCTTGTAAGCTACTCTGCATTTTCTGCTCAAGACGCTGAACACGTCCGCCTAGCAACTACAACCAGTACTTACCACTCGGGCTTGCTTGATTACCTACTTCCACAATTTGAAAAAGACACTGGCTACAAAGTCGATGTTATTGCTGCAGGTACTGGCAAAGCGCTAAAAATGGGCGAAAACGGTGACGTAGATTTGGTGATGACTCACGCACCAAAAGCCGAAGGCACATTCGTTGAGAAAGGCTACGGCGTTCTACCTCGTAAGCTGATGTACAACGACTTTGTGATTGTTGGCCCTAAAGCAGATCCAGCAAAAATCAAAGATGACGAAAGCGTGTTAGACGTGTTCAAAGAGATCGCGAACAAAAACGCAACGTTCATCTCTCGCGGCGATGATTCTGGTACGCACAAAAAAGAAATGGGCTTTTGGGCTCAAACTAAAATCGAACCAAACTTTGGTGGCTACCGCAGCGTAGGTCAAGGTATGGGCCCAACTCTGAACATGGCGTCTGAAATGCAAGGCTACACAATGTCAGACCGCGGTACATGGTTGGCTTACCAAAACAAGTTGGATCTAGAAATTCTGTTCCAAGGCGATGAAAAACTGTTTAACCCGTACCAAGTTATTCTTGTTAACCCTGAGCGCTACCCAACAATCAACTACCAAGGCGCGAAAGCTTTCAGTGATTGGTTGGTGAACCCTCGCGGTCAGGAACTTATCAATGGTTTCCGCCTGAACGGTAAACAACTGTTTGTTGCGAATGCTGAGAGCAAATAACGCAATATGAATCTTGCTGATACAACACTGGAAGCGCTTCGCTTACTGGTGAATTTTGATGCAGACCTATGGGAGATCGTTGCGGTCTCCTTTAGTGTTTCTATCACGGCAATATCCTTAGTGGTCTTGCCGGCTATTTTGATGTCCTTTGTACTAGCGTATACCGACTTTCGCGGCAAATGGTTTTTGCTGTCGATCGTGAATACGCTACAAGCGGTTCCTACCGTCGTGATTGGCCTTTTACTGTATATGTTGCTATCACGCGCTGGCCCTTGGGGAGACTGGCAAATGCTGTTCACTCAGAAGGCGATGATCTTCGGCCAAATGGTGATCTGCTTCCCTGTTTTGGTATCGATGATGCATGGTGCATTGCAATCTAGCGACCGTCGCGCAGTGGAAACCGCCATCACCCTAGGCGTCTCCATTCCGCGCGTTGCTGCTACGATGATTTGGGAAACCCGCTTTCCTCTACTTGCAGCTATCATTGCCGGGTTCTCACGTATCGTAACCGAGGTGGGCTGCTCAATGATGGTGGGCGGAAACATTATGGGCGTGACGCGCAATATTCCGACCGCTATCGCAATGGAAAGCAGCAAAGGTGCTTTTGCGCAAGGAGTTGCATTAGGAATTGTATTACTATCTTTAGCGTTGGCACTAAACTTCTTCTTATCAAGCATGAGAGGCAAAGGCTACCTCAGAACATAAAACATGAAGCAAACAAACGACTCACCATTAACCCCATGTAGAGGCGCATTATGACTATAAAAATCACCGCCGAGCAGTTATCCATGCGCTTTAAAGAGCGTGTGCTTTTCCACATCCCTGAGTTAGCCATCGGCCCAAATGATGCCATTTATCTCAAGGGTGACAATGGTGTGGGCAAAACTACCCTACTCAAAATCCTTGCTGGCTTGCTAAAACCTTCTACTGGCGATGTTGTAGCGCCAAAAGATACGTGGCTAAAAAGACTGACGCGCCGCAACGGCCGTGTCGATGTGATTTATCTCCATCAATCTCCTTACCTTTTTGACGGCACTGTTTATGAGAACGTAGTCTATGGAGTGAAATATCAACAAGACACACCAAAAGATAAGCGAGCTCAAGTTATTCACGCACTACGCATGGTAGGTTTAGAAACATTAGCGGACGAACATATCTCCGTGTTGTCCGGCGGTGAAAAACAGCGTGTTGCCATGGCAAGAGCTTGGATCTTAAAACCGTCGATTTTATTGATGGATGAGCCAAGTGCGTCTTTAGACCAAGAGTCCATTGAACGATTGGTGGTGATGGCGAAAGATCTTTTGGATCGTGGTTCCAGTATCGTGGTGACAAGCCATCAAACCAACGCACTGACCGACTTATGTAAAAAACAGTGGTGGATTAAAGACAAGACTTTGATAGAGTCTCCTCTGTTGTATGTCATACCAAAAGAAACATCCCAAGAGAATGCATATGCTTCAACCAACACAAACTAGTTGGGTCATTTTGGCTGGTGGCCAAGCCAGCCGTATGGGTGGAAAAGATAAAGGTCTGATTGAATTAAATCAGAAGCCACTCATCGAACACGTTATTGAACGTTTATCTCCACAAACACCACGCATTTTAATTAATGCCAATCGAAACCAAGATGCGTACAGCAAATTTGGTTTCGTATTTAGTGATCAATTCAAAGATTTCCCTGGACCTATGGGCGGTATTCACGCGGGTTTGATGCATGCTGAAACTGACTGGGTCGGATTTGTACCTTGCGATAGCCCTCAAATTAACACCGACCTTGTCGAGCGTTTCTGCCAGGCCGTCAAAGAAGACAGTGATATTTTAGTCGCGCATGATGGTGACCATCAGCAACCTGTTTTCACGCTCTACCACAAACGCGTACTGCCAAAACTCACCGCATTTTTAGAACGTGGCGACCGCAAAATCATTCTGCTCTACAAAGAGTGCAACACCAGTTACGTTGACTTTAGCGACTCACCAAACTGTTTCGTCAACTTGAACACTCCGGAAGAACTGGCGCAATTTGGACAATTAGAATCATGAAACACACGCTAAACATTCCTATTCTTGGTTTTGCAGCTTATTCAGGCACAGGCAAAACCACGCTACTTGAAGCCCTATTGCCAAAGCTGACTGAAGCAGGTTTACGCATTGGCATGCTAAAACATGCGCACCACAACTTCGATGTCGATAATCCGGGTAAAGACAGCTACCGTTTACGCAAAGCTGGCGCGTCTCAAATGCTGATTGCTTCTCGCAACCGTTTTGCGTTAATGACAGAAACGCCAGAAGCCGAAGCGGAGTTTGAATACCTCTTAACTCGTTTTGATGAAGACAAGCTCGATGTGGTTTTGGTTGAAGGCTGTAAAAACATCGCGTTTCCTAAAATTGAATTGCACCGTGAAGAAGTGGGTAAACCTTGGCTTTACCCTCACGATGAAAACATCATTGCCATCGCTTCCGACAGTGCGGAGTTAGATTCTGAGCTCCCTCAAATGAACATCAATGATTTGGATGCCATCGCTCAATTTGTTCTTCAATACGTTCAAGATGCAAAAGCACCAAAATCTAAAGAGAAAGACGCCGCATGTTGCGACACTCTTTCTCCGGCTTTCCTTTCTGTGGTTCAAGGCCAAGAAAAAATCCTTTCTTTGGTGAACACGGTTTCGGAAATAGAAGCATGCAAGATTGAAAACGCCTATGGCCGCGTTCTCGCGGAAGATATCATTTCACCAGTAAACGTGCCGCAGTACACCAACTCCGCGATGGACGGTTACGCCATCCGCAGTGATGATGTAGACCGCGATAGCTACCAAGTGGTTGCTGAAGTGATGGCAGGCCATGCTTACGATCAGCCTCTTCAAGTTGGTCAAGCGGTGAAAATCATGACAGGCGCACCAACACCACGTAACGGCGACACAGTGGTCATGCGTGAGCAAGCCTCTCAAGAAGGTGACAAGGTCACCTTTAACGGTGCGCATATCAAAGCAGGCCAAAACGTTCGTCAAGCAGGTGAAGATCTCGCTATCGGCAGTGACGTCTTTACCGCAGGCACTCGCCTAGCCTCTCCAGAAATGGGCATGATTGCTTCGCTTGGTTTTGGTGAAGCGAATGTGTTCCGCAAATTGAAAGTTGCCGTGTTCTCCACCGGTGACGAAGTACAAGCGCCGGGAACAGAGCAAAAAGCGAATTCTATCTACGATTCCAACCGTTTTACCATCATGGGCATGCTTGAAAAGCTCGGCTGCGAGATCTTGGATTTCGGTATTCTGGAAGACAACGAACAGTTAATGATTGAAGCGTTGGAAAACGCATCGGTGCAAGCAGACGTGGTTATGACTTCTGGTGGCGTATCCGTTGGTGATGCGGATTACATCAAACTTGCCTTGGATAAACTTGGTCAAATCGATTTTTGGCGAATCAACATGCGTCCGGGACGTCCACTAGCGTTTGGTCAAATCAACAACAAGCCGTTCTTTGGTCTGCCGGGCAACCCTGTTGCCGTGATGGTCTCTTTCATTAATTTTGTTGAGCCTGCACTGCGTAAGATGCAAGGCGAACAAGGCTGGAAGCCTCTGAAAGTGAATGCCATCGCGACTGAGAATCTTCGCTCTCGCCAAGGTCGTACCGAGTTTAGTCGAGGAATCTATGAACTGGATAACACTGGCCGTTTAACCGTTCGTACAACAGGCAAGCAAGGCTCTGGTATTTTGCGCTCAATGAGTGAAGCAAACTGTTTAATCGAAATCTCCCCAGCTATTGATACAGTAAAAGCGGGAGAAAGCGTGACAATTATCCCACTTCAAGGCAGAATCTAGCCCAAACTAGAAATTCAAAGGTCAGCGAGTCTGGCCTTTTGTTTAATACAGAAACCTTTTCAGAGAGACAGCTATGGCTCGCACCATTCTTTACACTTACAAAGACCAAGACAAAGAACTGACGTTCTCATACCAGCAGCACCGCAACATTCAAGAAGCGGTTGCAGAAGCAGAAGGTATCGATATCACTGAGTTCCTAAAGATGGAGCAACAAATCGAAGCAGTGTCTGACACTAAAGCAGTGCGCAACTACCGCGACAACTACTTCAGAAAATTAGGCTTTAGCAAAATCACCCTAGCTCAAAAAGAAAACCTAGGCGTAGGCAAAAAGAACAAATAAGCTTAGCTACAAACAGAAAACTCGCGATTCGTCGCGAGTTTTTTTATACATGCTATTTTTGTTCGTGCTCTATACCCGAGCATACCGAAATTACTTAGGTATATCAGTTACTTGGGTATATGAGTTACTTCGATATATAAGTAAAAAGCCCCGTTTTACCTTGATGGTCTAAACGGGGCTTTAAATTTCTTCTTACTTTATATCGAGTAAGGTTTCAGTCACTACTTGATGTTTAGGAACGCAGCGCCACGTACACCACCTGAATCACCGTGTTTTGCTTTGATGATCTTCGGACACTTAGCAACAGAAAGCAGGTACTTAGGAATACGTTTTGGCATCTCTTCGTAAATCAATTCGAAGTTGGAAAGACCACCACCCAGCACAACAACATGTGGGTCAGTCGCTGTAAAGATGTTTGCAAAACAGATAGCCAGCAACTCCATAAAACGCTCAACGTGCTCAACAGCTTTCGCCTCACCTTCTGCGTGCGCTTTAATGATGTCGATCGCTTTCTTCTCTTCACCGTAGTAATGGGCATAAAGAAGTTCGAAGCCTCGGCCAGAAAGGTAACTGTCTAAACAACCTTTCTTGTCACAACCACAGCCCAATAGAGGTGCGTTTTCGCCTAAGTGGAACCAAGCATCGATAGGTAAACGAGTATGGCCCACCTCACCTGCTACGTGGTTACGACCAGAGAAAACTTTACCATCGTAGATAAAACCGCCACCAAAACCAGTGCCTAGGATCAAACCAAGTACAGAAGGCTCATCTTGAAGCTCTTCGTCCCATGCTTCTGATAGCGCAAAACAGTTCGCATCGTTTTCAATCTTTACGCTGCGACCGATTTTCGCTTCAAGATCCGCGCGCAGTGGTTTGCCTTTCGCCGCAGGAACGTTAACTGTTAATACCGTTGCATCGTCTGCGTCTTCCATGCCTGGTAGACCAAGACCAATGGTGCCTTCGCAACCAAACTCTGCATCGTATTTGTTAACCAATTCCGCAATGGTATCAACCAGCAGTTCGTAGTTGTCTGTTGGTGTAGGTACACGTTCCGTCGCTACACGCTCAAGCTTCTCGTTAAATGCACCAAATTCAATTTTAGTGCCGCCGACATCAAAGCCGTAATACATGTATTTCTCTCCTAAAAAATGCTTAAACGACTCCAAAAATGGCTGGAGTCAAAAGTATAAACTAGTGGCATTATCCATATCTGTACGCCTGCAAACCGTGACCGAATGCAGATTTATCCCCTCGCTGAAGTCAGTTGAACAACATGCCATCAACAAAAGTTCATTCCTTAGAGTCAGCTCTCGGTTTTCACCCACTCTTTGAAACGTTTCAAATGCGGTCGATTAGGATCGTTTTTGACTCGGGTCTTGGTTAGCATGTAGGTTTCTCTAAAGGCTTCAAACCACAATTGAAGGCATTCCGATGCTTTGTTCTCACCGGCTTGTTTCAAAACTAAAGTCGCGACTTCAGCTGTCGAAAGATGCTGCTCGTTCTCAGAACGACGCATGATGTATTCTGATAAACACTCCGGCTCGATAGATAAGACTGGTAGAGACTGTAAAAACTCAGAGCGACGGAAGATTTTTCGCGCCTCACGCCAACTACCATCGATAAAAATCAACAACCACTTTTTGCTATTACCATCAGTGCGATGTAAGTACTCAGTGTTTAATCCATCTAGCAATCGCTCAGGTTGATCAACATAATCGGCAGGAAAAACAATGACCGGCTGGTAGTCATCGTTGGACAAAAGATCAAGCATCTCTTGTGAAGGTTCAGTGCGATTCCATTGATACACGTAAGTCTCTTTCACCGTATCAGCAATCAAACGGCCTGTATTGCTTGGCTTAAACACTTCGTTCTCAGACACAATCAGCATGCACGCGACATTGCTATCGATATCAGGTTGCAATTCACATAAACAATGCTGCTCTGAAACCTGACAGAATGGGCAGCGCTGAACTTTGCATCCACGAGCATTGAAAGGCTTCGTTGAGATGGATTGACGATACTGATATAAACGATGGAAAGCGTGGATTCTCATGAAGGAAATGCCAAATAAAAACGAGAGCGCGATTCTACTGGTATAACCGCTCGCTCACAAGGCGGCAGCGTTATTACTCTAAAGACCAAACATTGAAAGAATCTCACGTTAGTTAAGGTCTATTGCGACAAATGCGTAGAAGAAGGAAAGATCAGTGACTGAAAACACGTTTACCGACCCATCTTGGTTGCGACTTAGCTGTTTTATTGGCGTATTGTTGCTGTGTACTCTTTGGGAAAACAAGCTCCCAAGAAAGACGCTCACCGTCAAACGTTCCTTTCGCTGGTTAAACAACCTCTCTTTGGTCGCCCTAAACAGCGCGATCATTGCATTAGTGATGCCTATCGCTGCGTTTCAAGCTGCGGCCATTGCTCATGATCAGCAATGGGGACTATTCAATCTTCTGTCCCTGCCCGGTTGGTTAAATGTGTTGCTTGCTGTGATTGTTCTCGATCTCATCATCTATGTTCAGCACTTGGTTTTTCATCGCGTTAAACCGCTATGGAAAATTCATCGTATGCACCATGCCGATTTGGATATCGATGTCACAACTGGCGCGCGTTTTCATCCAATTGAAATCATCATATCGATGGTCGTCAAAATCGCCTCGGTATTCATTCTTGGTGTTTCACCTCTCGCGATTGTGGTTTTTGAGATCATTCTAAATGCGAGTGCGATGTTCAATCACAGTAACGCAAAGCTTGCGTTATCTATCGATAAAAAACTGCGAAAAGTCATTGTGACACCAGACATGCACCGCGTGCACCATTCGGTGATTGTGAAGGAAACCCATTCGAACTTAGGTTTTTTCCTTTCCGTTTGGGATAGATGGTTTGGAACGTATCGCGCACAACCAGCGCTTGGACATAACGATGTCGTGATTGGTGTGCCTGAGATCAGGGAAGCGAGCGAGCAAAGATTGGATAAGCTGCTGACACAGCCTTTTCGTTATCGCGAAGGCAAGGGCAAGAACGATGATTAAAAGAAAAACGTAGATGGAGTAACCAACAAAAACAAATCACAGAGTTCATTATAGAGTTTTGGAGACCCCATCCACCGAAAGACTTGCCGAATTAACTTTCGACTAATTGGCGTTTTTTATTTAATTGCGTAATGCCAACAACCAAGCCTATGACACCAAAAACAGCACAAATTAACGCGCTAGTGTTGACGTGTTGCTGCGTTTCGAAGGAGCTGTACACAAAAGCGAGACTGAAAAAAATGGTGCCAAAACTCAAACCTGTTAACGCACTAAAACCGGCAAAACTCGCCAAGTCTTTAAAATCGTTCATAACGAATCCCTGTTGATAATCCTTAAATGTGTGAGTAGATAAAGTTAACGAAATATCTGACGCGATTGCTGGTGCTTTCGCGCATTCCAAAGCCAGATGGAAACGCCCAACGAAAAGCCCAAGAACAGCGTTTTCATTTGCAGAGCCACATTGTTGTCCAATATTTCTAATGTATAGTGAGCGTGTGAACTAAAAATAACGTTTGTCATCAAAATCAATAGCATCAACACCAAGCCCACTCTGCGATGTTTCACTAATAAGTACACCGCTAACAAATCTAAAAGACCTAATGCGCTCCAATAAATGTTTAGCCAACGCGGAGCAAAATCGTAAGGCAAAAAGCCATCAACGATGTTGTCATACAGGTGAACCACGCCACCTATCATCATAAAAAGGCATAAGAGAAACACTACGAATTTATCCATTATCGTTTCCTTATCTGAAAGAATGCGCAAAGCATATAGAAGTCAGTTAAACATTTGTAATCCCATAGCCATTTTTGAGATCGACAGTGCCTTTAAACCGTACACGAGGCGTGCGAAAGAAAAGTAACGGATGCTCTTCCTTATCTATTCGCTTCTGATAGAAGCATAGTGTTTGCTTTGGCACTTCGCTCAAATCCGCTAGTTTTCCCTCGAGATTAGGTGAGAAAGGTTGTCGGGCTAGCGATGATAAAGATATGTCACACTCAACACTCTTTCTCTATTTCAGACACAAAAACAAACTTTTTCGACGGCGGAAAGATACAATCGTCCGAACATCTAAAGCCTCGTAGCCAGAATCCGTCGTCGAGATCCCGTAGATACAAACCACGTGGATAAGCTTTGTCATTCGAAAGCGGGGAAGACACCACAGTAAGGTACTCTCCCTTCACCAAGTCAATTTCTTGTAAACGGAGGTATGGCGCAACAACTAAAGGGCAAGGTGATAGATTTTGTGTCGACGCCGCTTCAATCATTTCTCCAAGGGTCGCACCAAAATAAAGCCCGAAGTCAAACGGTGTTTTTATCGTTAAAAAGAACGATTGAATGTCATCTGAGCACTCGACTTTGTCATCATCGAATAGTTGTTGGGCGAAGACATTCAATTGAACACCTTTTTGACTCAACTGCTTTAACAAGTTCTTCTTTGTTAAACCTCCAACTTGCAACCTCACTTACACCACCCCTTGGTCTATGAGTTTTCGAACTTTTTCCAGTGCGTTCTGAAAAACGGTATGCGACTGTGAGGAAATATCGCTCCCTATATCGTGCCAAAAAAACGCAAAATCATGTCCGCCATCGTCTTGCGTATGAAACGTCCATGAATCCTCTAGGTCTGCACACTCACACAAAACAAAATGCCATGCTTGATTTTGAAAGCCACTGTCCCATGAACATAAATACCGAGCGGAGATAACGTGCGTAATCCCAGATTCTTCAGCCAGCTCCCGTTTTGCAGCCGTGATGTAACTTTCATCAAACGTCTCAACCGTTCCCTTGACTAGTTGAATACCCGCTAAGGGGTGCTGAAAAAGTAGGATCTCTTGGTTTTGCTTACGCAGAACGACGGGACAGACTTTATCGA
Organism: Vibrio sp. VP6; assembly: GCF_028823755.1. Lineage (NCBI taxonomy): Bacteria > Pseudomonadati > Pseudomonadota > Gammaproteobacteria > Vibrionales > Vibrionaceae > Vibrio > Vibrio sp. VP6. Next base: position 72,885 of record NZ_JAPEID010000006.1, on the reverse strand, counting down.
TCATAAAACCACTCCTCGTTGTCTAAACAGAAGACTTTGGCTTGCTCTGGATATAAAGGAATCGTATGAAGTTGATCTAAACGCACCCACTTTAAATGATACTGGTTAACGTCTGACTGTCTGGTTTGTTCCGGCCCTACCCCCAGTTTCACTTTTGAGCTCCCTACATAAGAAAGAAAATAGGTTTCTAAGCGACCTTGGTTTTCGATCTCAAAAACCTTTTGGACTCGATTGAGTTCCAATGAGGTTTCTTCCAGCGCTTCTCTTTTCGCAGCTTCAACAGGCTGCTCTCCAACCTCAACACTACCGCCTGGAAAAGCCCAATAATGTCTATCGTTTTGAAAACGCTGGATAAGCAAAAGTTCTTGCTGATGATTAACCAGTATAAGGCTGGCTCTTTGTAATAGTTGCATGATTCATTCCTTTGAATTCGGACAACATTCTAGCCATCTTGTTTTACCGACATAGCATTAACACCACGTAGTGATAACTCAGCCCTTAAGAAATGAGCAAGATGCGATATAGCTCACTTTTGCGATTTGAATAGCAATGAGAAGGTACGTAGAAGCAACAAAAAAGCAGAACCGAAGTTCTGCTTATAGAAGATAAAAACATGTCACTTAGGCGGACTGATGTAGCTCGTATTTATGCAACATCGCTTGTTGATGCCCTGCAATTTCTGCCACTTGTTCAGAGCTTTCAACCATGGATTCAAGTTGTAGCTTTGTACGCTCTCCAAGCTCGGAAACATTATTGATGGATTGAGACACATCCGCCGTCGCACGTTCTTGCTCTTCCGTGGCAACAGAGATCTGCTCAACACGCTCTTGAATATGCTTAACCGCGAGGTTGATGTCAGAGAACGTCGATTTCACTTCATTGCTGGAATGCAGCGCGTGGGTCATTTCTTCTCGCGAATCGTTTACCGCTTGGCGAGAACGCTCTGCCGCAATAATAAGCTCACTCATCATTTCACGAATATTGGTCGTTTGCTGGGAGGTATCCTTTGCCAGTTTTCGGACTTCATCCGCGACAACCGCAAACCCGCGCCCTTGTTCACCTGCACGAGCAGCTTCGATGGCTGCATTCAGCGCAAGTAAATTGGTGTTTTCCGCGATACCACTGATCATATCGACCATTTCACGAATCTGCTTAACACGCTGGTCTAGCTCTAACATTGATTGTTCATTCATATCCAAAGAGCTTTCTAACGATTCCAACCGCTTGCGGTTTTGCTCGACAACTTGGACACCTTTTTCGGTATGTCGTGTAGCAAGTAATGAATCTTCTGACGAAGCATTCGTTACTGTCGCAATTTCACGTATGGACGCCTCTAGCTGAGTAATCGTAGTCACCATGCTCGCTAACGCTTCGTTTTGCGTCGTTAGACCGTCATTGGTTTGCTCAGCTGCATCGTGGCTGATTTCTGCGGTTTGATAAAGCGTCTCACAGTTACGTGTAACCGTTTGGATAGAGTCGTGTGTTGAATCGATCACCTGATTCAATTTGCGTGCGACCTCTTTTAGCTCAAAGGGGCCCATCTCATCTGCTTTGGCACGAAAATCGTGGTCAGTTAATGCGGATAAACGTACCAGCACATTCTTCAAGCCTCGGTTTGTCCACGTTTTTAGCCCGAACCAAGAGACCAAAATAACCAGAGAGATAACACACGCCGCGACAAGAACCATCATGCTGACGCTGCCTATGGTGTTATTGACCATGGCTTCGCGTTCATCAATCAAGTTCGATGCCGACTGCGAAATGCTATCCAAGAGCCTCATGGTTTCATCAGCTAATAACGACGCTTGATGAAACTCACGCTGTTGTTGTTCGCTTTGGGCCAACTTGGCAAGAATGAGTTGCAAAATGCCCTCTTCGTCAAAGCCTGATTTCACCATCTCATAAGGCGCTGTTAAGCTGGCGTAATCACTGACTTCAGGGTGTAGGGCTTTGAAATCTTCGTAAGCAAGGTTAATCCCCGCAATTCGATTTCGCATCTCCCGATATTCTTTCTCCGCTTTAGGTAAATCGGTATGCATCATCATTACAAGGAAAGTGCTTTCCATCGAACTCGCAGATGCAATAAAACGGTTTGCCGCGTCACTCGACTCAGGATCATCCAGGCTTAAAAATGAGCTAATTCTGTTCATCTCTGGGCCGATGGAACTCAGTCCATAGCGAAAACCACCAACATTCGCATCGATGTGCCCTTGCATCTGAATCACTGCGGATTGCTTGAGTAAAATGGAGTTTGTGATTTGGTGCAACGTCTCCACTTTATCTTTTAGCTCATTGGAAAGCTGTGGGGCGACTTCGGATGTTTTTTCGATCAGACCTTCTGTCTGTTTTGCCAGTGCTTCAATTTGCGCTTCTACAAGCGGTAACTCTTTCGCTTCCGTTACCTGCATTCCATAGTTGAGCAGTTTCACCATCTCCAACACATTTCTGGTCAGAGTCGCATTGGCCATCGCAATCGGTAATGCTTTTTGAGACAAATCTTCAAATTGTTCTCCAACCTGCCCCATTCCTTTGAAACTTGAGACAGAAAGGGCTATAACAAGTGCGATGATAGTTAAAAATGTTGCGCTGATAGTCTGAATCAGTGAAAGCGATGTGCGTGAGCGTTTGCGCGTTGCCATAATCAATTTTTATTCTTTCTTGAGGTTGAGTCGGCTTTATCGTGAATCCGTCACACATGTGAGACAAAACCGTGATTTTCAGCCCATACTATGGATTGGTTATGACATTAATATTTCAGTTATGAGTCATACAGATGACAGGTGAAGATTTGCGTCGTATATATTTTCCTTTGATAATCAGTGCTCTACTTTCAGCTTGTTCGTCTGGCCCAGAGCCGAGTGAGCAGGTTGAAGTAACTGTACCCACCAATCAGTTATTGTCTAATAACCCTGACTTGTTTCAGTTTTACAACGAGTGGCACGGCACGCCCTATCGACTTGGTGGAACGCAAAAATCGGGAATCGACTGTTCGGCGTTCGTTCAAAGAGCCTTTGTCGAAGCGTATCAACTCGCCCTACCAAGGACGACAAAGCAGCAATCCACACAAGGCGTTGAGCTGAGTTGGACGGATGCCAAACAAGGGGATTTGGTGTTTTTTAAAACTCGACGAAGCACCTATCACGTTGGAATCTACTTGGGGAACAAGCAGTTTATGCACGCATCAACGTCTAAAGGGGTAATTATTTCTAGAATAGACAACCCTTACTGGGCGTCCAAGTTTTGGCAAGTAAGAAGAGTTACCTTGTAACCCTTCTTATTGTTGGAATAGTGTTTAGCTGAATATTAGGGGGCATACTCGGCATTTGAACATTAGTCGTAAGTGGCGACTGCGGTATCAAATAGGTTTTTCACTAACGCAATGTATTCATCTAGAAAAGCAATCTGTTCGTTCGTTGCTTTCTTGCTCCACACACCCGCTAGCACTTCACCAAGGTCTTCTACAACGGCATCTGCTTCTTTTAGCAGTTTAAAACGTACGCTTGAGTGAAGCTCAGGGTTTTGCTCAAAGATCGCCATGATGTTTGAAGCAACCATGTCAGTAACCACATCTTCGATGCTTTCGGAACCTGTATCGCCAATTTCCGTTGTGAAAATATCTAGATTAAGCGACAAATGCTCAATGAGAGCGAGATACCCATCGGTTTCTACAACCACTGTTTTTCTCCGTTTATTGCAAGCCTTCGTAGCTGAAAGCGAATTAGTTTCAATAGTAAGACATGCCGAGAAAATTTCATTAACTTATTTCATATTAATAAACATTCATGCGCTAACTGGATGCTTTTCAACCAATTAGGTTAATCGCATTCATGCAAACAAGTTTGGTTTCGCCCATTTTCTTTTGCGCGGTATAACGCCGCATCAGCACTCTTTAACCATTGAGTGTGACTTTCAAAATAAGGCTTATACTCGCAAACACCAATACTTATCGTGTAATTAATCAAAAAATCTTCTACTTTCACGATCTCTTGCTCAATTCTCTTACGTAATCGCTCAGCAAAATAGCATGCTTGCTCTTGGTTGGTATGCGGTAATAGCACAGTAAACTCTTCGCCACCAAAGCGGCCACAAATGTCACTGCTGCGCGCGGTTTTACGAAGTAAAGCAGAAGTACGACGAATTACCTCGTCACCCGTTGGGTGGCCATAGGTGTCGTTTACTTTTTTAAAGTGGTCAATATCGAAGATAACCAGAGAACATGGTCCGTCGATCACTTTGAGGTGCGCAAACTCATCTTTTAATGATTGCTCCCAAAATGCTCGATTAAACAAACCTGTTAAACCATCCTTTCTGCTGATCTCAGACAAATGCTGATTGGTTTCTCGCAAATGGATTCGGTTTCTCGCCGTTTCGGAAACATCGTTCACTTGAATCGCAATATGGCTTACTTCGCCAGAAAGTGAACGCAATGGCGTGATAACGATGTCTTGAAACATAAAATCACAGCTGTTGGAAACCGGTGAAAAGTTGTTGAATTTAAAAAGGTATGGTCGGTTTTCCCAACTGGAGAAGGAACGAGTCTCAAGATCAGCAGAGGCCTTTAGTTTCGTTTCCAACCACGTTCGTGGTAGTTCGTCGAAATGATCGAACAAGCATTGACCTAAAATATCTTGAGACAGCACACCGCTGTAAGACTGCATAAAGCTGTTCCAGACACACACGTTATATTCTGGATCAAGAACAATGAGCCCAGAATCCATGGTATCTAAAATTTGTGTGACCCAATGAAAGTCTGCTATGTCCAGCGTGATATCGGACATCAGATTAACTCCATGATTTCATAAATAATTTCTACTGATGGTTTGTCTATTAGAAATAATACTTCACACTCAAAATCGAGCGCTTCCGCCATGTAGGTATATTCGATGGTAAAGAGTTCGCCTGATTCTCCTTGTTCTTCATTGTAAGGAGTGATTGTATCGACGATGCCCGGCTGACGAAGTGAAAACTGCTTATCAAGTTGGTTCCCTAAAGAGGTTAGGAATGACGAAACCAGCAAGTTAGAGACATTTAAAATAATTTCATTATGAGGCGTAAATTCGAGCAGATACCCCAACCTTTCGCCAATTTGATTGATATCTTTCCCACGTAGGCAAACCAACGCCTCTCCGTGTATACCGCCGCCAACAAAGCGCTGCGAAACCGCTACAGAGCTATCTCGCCCAATCACGTCCACCAGCGTCATATGCAATTCACCATAGGACAATGGCCCGACATGCGGAACTGGCAACTGGATAAACTCATGCAAGTGATCAGCCATAATGGCCGCCCCTTTGCCTAGCGCAATATTGGCAATTTCACGAAACTTGGCAAGGGATGAAAGCTCTTCTTGGCTTTGTGCAGAATTAAGCTCAATTGATGTTCGCTGTGCATAATGCAACCCAAGACGCTCGTACAGCGGGACGACTTGTTCTTCTGACAACGGCTTTGCGATAAAATCCATTGCCCCTAACTCTAGGCAGCGCTGCTTTGCTTCTTGTTGTACATCACCCGACACGATCACGATCTGAGTTGGATAATGACTGACGGGTAAAGACTCAAGAACCTCGAAACCGTCCATAATGGGCATCGTTAAATCGAGGAACAAAACGTCAATATTTTGTTCGGCTAAGATTTTCAGCGCCTCATTCCCGTCTTGGGCTTCGATAAGGTGCAATGAGGTATCTTGTACGATGGTTCGAGCGATAAGCTTACGAGCAACCGCCGAGTCATCACATATCAGTATTTTCATGCCACCAATGGAACTAAAGTCAAAAAAATAATCATACCTGTTGTAAACAAATTGCTCCATATGTTAAGCCGACAAATCATAGGCTTATAGGAGATTTGATTCACACTTATAAAAAATAGGTGTTTTTAATCAAAGTTTTCTTGCCGAAGTATGCTCAACTCCGCGCCAATCTCTTGTCGTTTATCCTAAACTATTGGTGGTCAAATAGATTCGCGAGGTTTTGTATGTGGCAAGCAATATCGCAACAACTTTCTGATACTTTACTGTTTGAATATCAGATCACCGAAAAAGTTCGACTATCCGGCGGAGACATTAGCGAAAGCTATATGATAAACGACGGTGAGCAACGCTATTTTGTCAAAATCAACGACCGAGAATTCTTGCACAAGTTTGAAGTTGAGGCCGAGAGCCTGCACTTGTTACGCGAAACTTCGACAATATTTGTCCCTGAAGTGGTATTGGTCGGTAAGACCAAAAACAACGCTTTCATTATTTTAAACTACCTTCCTACCAAACCCTTAGATGACCCTGAAAACAGCTTTAAATTTGGTCAGCAATTAGCTCAACTGCATCAATGGGGAGAACAGAAAGAGTTTGGTTTCGATACCGACAATTATCTCGGTTCCACCCTGCAGCCGAATCAATGGCACAAAAAATGGTGCATGTTCTTCGCTGAGCAACGTATTGGTTGGCAACTGCAGTTATTAAAAGAGAAAGGCGTGACGCTAGTTGATATCGACGACTTTATTGACGTTGTAAAACAGCTTCTTGCGAACCATACGCCAGAACCGTCTCTTCTACATGGTGATTTATGGAATGGTAATGTCGCTCTCACCGCGTTTGGCCCGATTTGTTTCGATCCTGCATGCTATTGGGGGGACCGAGAATGCGACATCGCGATGACTGAATTGTTTGGAGGGTTCCAACCTGAGTTCTATCAAGGGTATGAATCGGTGATGCCATTGCTGCCTGGCTATCATGAACGAAAAGATATCTACAACCTCTATCACATCCTCAATCATTGTAATTTGTTCGGTGGGCATTATTTGGAGCAAGCTCAGCTCACTATCAATAAAATTATTTCTTACTGATTTGGAAGGCACAAGCCACTGCTTTGTGTCAATTTTCGAGGCACATCACTCAAGCTACAGACCCCAGATTCAAGGTTGAGTTTGGGGTCAAGTTTTGTACTTATTTCGAATCAATTAGCAACAAGTCCACCTAATATCTAAGTAACTTATCTTTAGATTGTGCCTGAGCCGTTGGCATAAATGGCGTTTACGCGATTTGTGAATGGTCAGGCAAAGTAAGTGAAAGGGCTGTACTTCCTTAAATATCGAGTTTTAAAAGCCCTGCAATACTAGGAGTTGTTGTATGAAAAATTATACTGAAAGGCATGTTAAGTGCCCGCATTGTGGGCACTCAATAGGCATAACATTGGATGCAAGTAATGGGGATCAAGAGTTTTATGATGATTGCCCGGCTTGTTGCCATGCGATTCATTTAAATATGCGCGTGGACGAACTTCAAGATAAAGTCGAGTTGTTTATTGATGACAACTACGAGTAGCTACCCTCGGTATTGTTTCAAATCCATTTAAAATAGAAAAAGGAGCCTCTTTGCTCCTTTTTCTTCATCTATATGAGGCCAATCTATAAGGCCAAATCTGCGTTCCAACTACAACTGTTTAGCCGCCAGTACGCGCTCAACAGTATCCACGATCGCTTGAGTTTGGGGATCGAATTCAATGTTCACCTTGTCACCCACCTGTCGACTGCCAAACAAGGTTCTTTGTAAAGTTTCAGGAATCAAATGCACAGAGAAACGGTTTGCTTCAACTTCTCCAATGGTTAGCGAGCAACCGTCGATACCGATGTAACCTTTCGCAAGAACATATTTCATCGACTCTTGTGGCAACTCAAACCAAATTGTGCGGTTGTTCGGCGTATCAATCACATCCACAATGTTTGCCATTAAGCTAATGTGACCAGACATACTGTGCCCACCGATTTCGTCACCAAATTTAGCAGCGCGCTCAACGTTAACGGCGCTTCCTTCTTCGATAAGCCCCAAGTTGGTCAACGCAAGCGTAGCCTGCATCAAGTCAAAGCTGACTCGATTTCCATCGATGTTCGTCACAGTTAAACAGCAGCCATTGTGCGCTACAGACGCACCAATTTCTAACCCTTCGATTAACGCGCCATCAAGTTCAATGACGTGAGTTTGAAAACGCTCTTTCTTATCAATCTGAACAACCTTCGCTGTTCCTTGCACTATTCCTGTAAACATGTCTTTTACCTACTGATGCAATACAAACGTTGGCTATCCGCACAGACACTGAAGTCCCGCGGCATTTTGCCTGCTATACCTAAACAATCCTTCGAAGAAAGCCAAAATGAGAATCGCTTAGGTATAGCATATGCACATACAATTGTTTATCATTTGCGCGGAGTTTCTCCGAGGCATTTTTTCACCTTATCGTGACTAAAATCAACCATCAGATCAGTTCATCACATCTTTTGTCCTCGAGCACTCCCTTTCTTTCAATCTTATTGTTCCGCTCTGGAGTATTTTTCGTGCATCGCTATAAAGAAGAAGCATCGAGTCTAATTAAATTGGCTACCCCTGTATTGATCGCGTCTGTCGCTCAAACGGGCATGGGTTTTGTCGATACCGTAATGGCAGGTGGCGTTAGCGCAACTGACATGGCTGCGGTATCTGTCGCTTCAAGCATTTGGCTGCCATCTATTTTGTTTGGTATTGGCCTGCTTATGGCTTTGGTTCCTGTTGTGGCGCAGCTTAACGGATCTGCGCGTCGCGAAAAGATCCCATTTGAAATTCAGCAAGGTGTTGTCCTTGCGTTGTTAATCAGTATCCCGATCATTGGTGTGTTACTGCAAACACAGTTCATTCTACAATTGATGGACGTAGAAGCTGTGATGGCAGATAAAACCGTCGGCTACATTCATGCTGTGATTTTCGCTGTGCCAGCTTTTCTTCTCTTCCAAACTCTGCGCAGCTTCACTGATGGTATGTCATTAACCAAGCCAGCGATGGTGATTGGATTTATTGGTTTACTGCTGAACATCCCGCTTAACTGGATTTTCGTTTACGGTAAATTTGGTGCGCCTGAGTTGGGTGGCGTAGGCTGTGGCGTAGCAACCACCATCGTATATTGGGTTATGTTCGCGTTGCTGTTGGCGTATGTGATGACGTCATCACGACTAAAAAGCATCAATGTGTTTGGCGAATACCATAAACCACAATGGAAAGCGCAAGTTCGCCTGTTTAAACTGGGTTTCCCTGTTGCAGCGGCACTGTTCTTTGAAGTGACACTGTTTGCTGTAGTGGCGCTGTTGGTATCACCACTTGGCCCAATCATCGTTGCGGCGCACCAAGTTGCGATTAACTTCTCTTCGTTGGTATTTATGTTGCCAATGAGTGTAGGTGCTGCGGTAAGTATTCGCGTTGGCCACCGTTTGGGTGAAGAAAATGTCGACGGAGCACGCGTTGCATCTCGCGTCGGTATTATGGTTGGTCTTGCTTTAGCAACGATTACAGCGATCATCACAGTACTGTCTCGAGAACTGATTGCTGAGCTTTACACCAATAACCCAGAAGTAATCACACTAGCGATGCAGTTATTGCTGTTTGCCGCGGTTTACCAATGCACAGACGCCGTTCAAGTCATCGCAGCCGGTGCACTTCGTGGCTACAAAGACATGCGCGCGATCTTCAACCGCACGTTCATCGCGTATTGGATTCTTGGCCTTCCTACTGGTTACATTCTTGGTCGTACAGATTGGATTGTTGAACCAATGGGCGCGCAAGGTTTCTGGCTTGGCTTTATCATCGGCCTGACCGCAGCTGCGTTAATGCTTGGTGTTCGCCTTCGTTGGATGCACCGTCAAGAGCCCGATGTACAACTTAACTTTTCTCTGCAGTAATTCTGCTCACCATTGGTGACGGTTTACAACAGAACGTAAAAGCCAGCATTCGCTGGCTTTTTTGATCTTCATGGCAAGTTGTTAGGTATACTTTTTGACAACGTATTAATTGAGTAACACAAGCAAACAGACAAGGAAGTTCGTGAAAATCCTATTCTTCGCATTACTCGCTTTGCTCAGCGGTTGCAACGGTTGGATGAATCCAGAGCGCGCAATCTTTGAAAAGTACCATCAACGTTTAGCGAACGTACTCGACGTTCCCCCGAGAGAGCTTAACGAGGTTTCCGCTATCACGATTCCTGATAAAAGGGCTTTGTATCAAGAGTTACCAAGATTGTCGCTAGGGTTACTAGAGAGTTACCAGCTGCGTCAATGCGGCCTGTTCAACCTGATTGCGGAAAAGAACTCCCAATTGGGCAAAGTACAAGACCCTTTCCATGACCTGGATTACCAAACCACTTTGCTCAACACGCTCAATAGTTGTTTGACTGAATACCCCTTGAGCGAAGACGAACGCACGACGTTAACTCGCCTGTATGAACAAAAATGGCAGCATCTTCCCGTTCATCTTGATAACGTTCTCCTCACAAGCGAAACCATGCGCAAGCAACTCACTGCTTCAAGTTGGTTATCAGCCAAAAGCCGCAATCAAACTGCTCATGTCAGTAAAACCTTTCATGCGTTAAATGCCATGTATGAGACGCCTAAAGGGGTCATTTCGCGCTTACCCTCTTTCTCCTTCGTGCAATATCAAGAGGAAATGGAAAAGTCTCGCTTGATGGGTAAGGTTTACTTCACTTTGAACAGCACTTCTGAGTGGCTTGATGTCACCACAAAATTGCTAGAAGAAAATCAGGAGCGCATTGTGTGTGGAAAGAATCGAGACACCACACAATTTCGCTATTTGAAAAATGTTTTCCAGTCAATTTATGTTGAAGAAGTACAGCCATACCTCGCCTTTGTCGACAGTACATATCAGCAGTTGAATGATGGTGCAATACTCATTGAGCAGAGAATGGAACTTCATGGGGAAAGTTATGGCGTGATAAAAGCGCATGAGCAATTTAGAACAAAGACCCTCGAACATGTTAAGTTCTGGCAGGGTCTTTTTAAACGTTGTGGCGTGGTAGTGGGAAACTCACCTACTCCTTGAATCGTTCTCTCAAAAAGCGAGCAAATCTTGGTTTCCCCGTTTGGGTAAACCCGTTGTATCTAAACGTAATGGTAGAGCCGATTTTCGGCGGATGGCGACGAACTTCATCCGTAAAACCGCTGCCGATGTAAAACTCTGTACCATCTGGCAAACGCACGAGCATTGCGCCCATCATCCCAAGCAAACGCCCCGTTCCCGGTTTGTAGCCAACCACTTGAGCTTCCGTGTCGGCGTAGCGCTTTAGCTTAAGTAAGTCGCTTCCTCTGCCCGCTTGGTAACGGCTCGACACTTTACGCAGCATCACGCCTTCGCCATCGGACAAGGAAATTTTATCCAGTTGAGCAAACAAATGTTGCTCATTTTGGATGGCTCGGTGCTCAACATATTTGATGTGGTGCTCATCAATATCAAACACTAAATCCTGAATGTTGTAATAACGTTTTCGGTAATCTCCTGCGGAATACGGCATGTCAAACACCATAAAATCGATTTCGCGCCACGCGCTATCAATTGGTGTTTTATCAAGAACGGTTTGCTGAACAATGTGAAAATTTCCGCGTCCGGCCCAAAGCTCACCATCCAATGGATAGTTCGGAAGTGACTCAGTGAACCACTCGGGCGCATAAATTCGGTTTCCGTTTCGGGTCACGAGGTGTTGACCTGTCCAGTAGGCTCGAATTCCATCGAGTTTCTCACTGTACCAATACTCAGAAACATCTATTCCATCTTGATAGGTTTCAGCAAGAGAGACGGGCGGAGCTATAGGTGTATTCGCTTGGGGCTGCGCAGATGCCATAACGGCAAGGGCAATCAATGTCATTTTTAATGGCATGGGGGAACCTTGTACAAAAAAGCATCTTTATTGAAACGTAACTCCACCGATTTACCTATTTGTCAGTGTTAATTATTCGACTCAGAACAATCAACATAAGTAATGGTTTGCAATGTAAATCATAAAGTTTAGACAGGTATTGCATTTGTTTTTTCAGCTCACGTTAATGGCACGGTTATAAAGCCAAACTCTCCTCTTCAATTTTCAATCTGCATCTAAATCATCGTTCATTTTTGATTCTCAAATTGAGAACTGGGCGTTTCTCAATTTGAACATCACACTGCCATCACTTTAATTGATTGAAATTATTGAATTTAAATTTTGGCACGCTCCCTGCTCTACGAGATTAGGAAAGAACCTAAATGGAGATAGGATCATGGAACTACGCAAACTTGAAATCACCCAAGACAAACTAGCGATTGAGATTTTTGGTGACTTGGATGCAAACGGCTGTCGTCAAGCCCAACATCACATTGATGAAGTAATTCACAACAATCATCACAAAGAAGTCGAAATCAACCTCCAGCACGTCCAATTTCTTGATTCCTCAGGGATTGGTGCCATTGTTTACTTATATAAGCGCCTAGTTGAACGTGAACGAAGCATGAGTATTGAAAACGTATCAGGTCAGCCATTAGAAATCATGAGCTTGTTACGTATCAACCATGCCATTCCCGTCAATTCAAAAGGACACTAAAAATACCGGTTTAAACGGAGGTTGGCATGGTAAATCTAATACGACGAAGTGTAGTTAGCGGTCTCGTTGTCGGCATGTTTGGTTGTTCGTCATTTGATTATCCCGATCATGGTCAGGGTGGATTGGCGGAAAGCTATCAAGATATTTCGATTGAGAACTATCAGTTCTCGCCTGTGATGCCAGATGAACCATTGGGCCCAGAGCATGGATTGCGATTCGATTGGCAGTTGACCAAGCTTCATCTCGACGCTTTGATTCAAGAAGGCGCTCGTTGGTGCTTCCCTGCTGCAGTGGTGCAAGCACTCGAGAAGCAAAATCGCATTGCTCGTGAACTAGAAGGCGGTTTACTGCTTGATGCCGCCAATGATCTAGTCATCCAGCGTCGTCGATTAAACCAGCTTGAGCAGCAACTCGACTACGTACTTACGCAAACCACTTGCACGCCGCCGGACGACATCGATGCGCTAAGGAATGACTTAAACATCGTCGCCGATATTTATGCACTGCTCAACGTCGATAATCAGTTTGCCATTGATTCTGCGGAGATCAATCCGAAGTACATGGGACACTTGGCAGAAGCCGCTTATATTCTGCGCGACCACCCTGCTCTGTCTCTGGTTGTCACTGGCCATGCGGACGTCACGGGTACGCCTGAGCACAATAAAAAACTAGCACAGGAACGAGCCGAGCAAGTTAAACGATACTTAAGTGTGTTCGGAGTAACGTCAGACCGTGTACAAACCAAATCTGTTGGCGACACATTGCCTTTGTATGAGGGACAAACGCCAGCCGTGCGCCTAACCAACCGTCGTGTGAGCATCGAAGTTCTCAGCGCAAACTCTGATAGCAATGCGCCAAGTAATCACAATTTACCTAACAAAGGCAACATGCCAACGAGCGCGAGCGGTTCGATAGGAGGCGCGTTATGAGCATTTTCAAAACGTTTTTTGCCTTGTTCGCGATGTGCGTACTCGCTTGGGTAACCCCTCTGCATGCCGCAGATAACGACACAGTAAAAGTTGGTGACTTAGTACAGATCAACCTGCCCGGCGAAGCATCGCTAAACCAAGGTTTTCAAGTGGACCGCCGCGGACGAATCAACTTACCGGAAATTGGTCCGGTGTTTGTTGCTGGTTATAACGAGCAGCAATTGCAAGATGTCATTATTGAAACGCTGAAAACCGTCTATCGAGACGTGAATAACGCTCGCGTGTTCATTAAACAGCAACAACTGCTTGTCTCCGTGCAAGGCTACGTTGTTAAGCCGGGTGAATACACGTTGCCCGCAGGTTCTAACATCCAAATGTTTGTTTACGAAGCTGGCGGACTCCGTGCTGGCGCGCAGCTCGACAAAATGATCGTCAAACGTGGCAATCAGAACATCGAGTTCGATTACAAACGCTTTTTGGATACAGGCGACAACAGCCAGCTACCAAAACTGGAATCGTTAGACGTGTTATTTGTGCCTGCTTCCCCATTGGTCGGCAACATTGAGCAAGAGTTCGATGCAGCCAAACTCGCCAACTCTGGTGACAGTGCCGACTCCGCTCGCGCAATCAAAGTGTTCGGTGAAGTGAACGCCCCGGGCTCATTTACTTACAAGCCAAACACCACACTTGTCGATGTGGTCATGCGCGCTGGCGGTGTTACTCGCTACGCGAGCGTTGAGCAAATTCGCGTGATTACGAACAACACACCAACCATGTTCAACTTGAAAACCTACCTAGATACTGGCGATCAAAGCTTGCTGCCTGAGATATTGCCTGGTGCAACCATCTTTGTGCCTAAGCAGGAAGAAGAGATAAAAGCTGGCGCGAACGTAGTTTATATCATGGGTGAAGTTGCGCACCCGGGAGCTTACGAAGGTAAACAAGGCGCGAGCTTTATGGACATTCTGGCAAACGCAGGGGGCCCAACTCGTTACGCAGAATCACGCCAAATACGAGTGATAAAAGCCGACGGTCAGGTGATCAAATTCGACTTAACGGCGCATACTGAAGGGCTCTCTTCCGTGGCGCCACCAAAAGTGAGCGCCGGCGACGCGATATTCGTACCGGAAAAGACCGATTTTAATGAAAAGTCATGGTTGAAAGTCGCACCAAGTCGCGCCGTTGCCGTAATGGGTGAAGTCGTTCGTCCAGGCCGAATCGAATGGTCGGATGAAATGGACCTCATTGATTTGCTGGCTCACGTTGGCGGCCCGACTCGCCGTGCCGACACCTCCAAAATTGAAGTGGCCAACAACGGTCAAATGACGAATTTCGATTTAGACCAGTACATTTTAGATGGTTCGCCAGCGTCTAACTTGCCACGCGTTTCTGCTGGCACGGTCGTGCGCGTTCACGCACTGCCAGACGACCCTTCCGACAACAAATCTCAATGGGTCAGCCAAAGCTCAGACGCGTCCATTTACGTGTTTGGTCAAATCAACGCACCTGGTCGCTATCGCTTCACGGACGAAATGCACTTTCTCGATATTCTTTCGGCCGCCGACGGCCCGACGATGGATGCCGATATCCACAATATTCGCGTGACTCATCGCGGCTTAGGCTACGCAAAAGTGAGCAAACTAAATCTGTCGATGTATTTCGAAACGGGAGATGAATCTATCCTGCCAGACGTGCGCCCTGGCGACACTATTTACATTCCGGAGAAAAACAAAAACTGGCTCGACCGTTCTAAAGAATCCACCGTGCGCGTACTGGGTGAAGTACGAGATCCGGGACGCTACGTGTTCAACGACAACATGACGGTTTTAGACTTATTGGCAGAAGCTGGCGGCCCAACAAACAGCGCTTACCTTGAGAAAATTAGCATCGTCAATATGTCGTGCTGCCAAGGCCAAGCGAGAACGTTCGACCTCGTAAACTTCAGCAAAACCGCCAACATTTACGATCTGCCTGTCATTCGAGCTGGGGATACGATTTACATTCCTCATAAAGATGAAAGCTTTGCAGAAAAAGCGCGCGCTGGTTTGAGAGACATTCTTCAAATCACCACCACCATCGTGTTAATAGGAGCGCTGTAATGACCATTCCTGCGACTCATGCCGAAATCGAGCAAATCTATCTGCAAAGTGAACAAAAGGGTCACAGATCGATTTGCGTGGTGGGCTGTAAATCTGAAGAAGGCGTTACGTCTGTCGCCTCTTCTCTTGCCGAGCGCCTTATCTTGGCAGGTTACAGCACATTATATGTGGACTTGAACTTATTCAAACCCGCGTATCACACGGTGCACGAGTTTGATGATGACGCAAATGTCGGTCATTTAATTACGCGCGAAGATGCGCACCAAACGCTGGTGGGATTGCCTGCCCCGTCCTTGGCAAGCACCAAACTGGCGTATCGAGATCCAACCGCACTGAGGAAAAACATCGAGACATGGTTATCTCAGTATGATCGCATTGTCATCGACACCTCTCCGTTGCTCAGTGTGAATAAGAGTAACATTCCACCGCAAGTCATCGCGGGAGTTTGTGATGCAACGCTTCTGGTTGCTCATTACGGGTCTACGACGACCACGCAACTTGAGCAAGCCAAAAAGCTGCTTGAAGCAAGCGATGCCAATCTGATTGGCTCGGTACTAAACATGAAACACACTCCGAGCCTAAAAGACGAGCTGATTCGCCAAGTCGAAAAGCTGCGTTTTTTACCGAAAAAATGGAAAGACAAACTGGCCCAGCAGATTAAAAAAAGTGAACTGTTTATGTTATAGGGAGCGCTTATTATGAATTCCAATACTGCACAACACATTGAACAAGAGTTGGTTGATGAGCTCATTCTCCAGCAAATGATTAAAGACACCTGCGCGGAGATCATTCCCACGTTGATTGAACACTATATCGAAGAGTCTCGTGAACGGATGCAAAAAATTGAGCGGGCGTTGGGTGAGCATGACCTAGAAAAACTCGAGTTTGAAGTCCATACACTCGGCAGTTCTGCACTGGCATTAGGCAATCGCCCATTATCTCGTCAAGCCAGAAGCATCGAGAAACATTGCGTCGAAGGTAAAACCCAACAAGCATTGGAGCTGTGTGCAGCATTGCCTTTACTGGCTGAACGTTCGTTTGAAGCGCTCAACCTGCGCAAGGCTCAAGGTTTTGAGTAACAAGAAGAAAACCCGCAAAACCATATGAACCATCGCACTTATTCAAGTGCGATTTGGTCTTCATCTTTTAAAATCCATACCGTGCTTAATCAATTAAAAAGTAAAGAATTTTCGCAATATCCCTGCCCTGTGCTAATACTTAACTATAACTTTTCTCAAATTGAGAATCTTCTAGCGACTTGAGGATGCTTATCTATTTTTTCTTTCTCATTAATCTCCAAGTGAGCTGGCAGAATCATAACAATGAATCAGATTAAGTTGGGATAGGACTATGAGACCAAGGGTGTTACTGGTAGAAGACTCTACCTCATTAGCCATACTTTATAAGCAATATGTGAAAGATGAGCCTTACGACATTTTCCATGTCGAGACAGGTCGTGATGCCATTCAATTCATTGAACGCAGCAAGCCTCAACTGATCATTTTGGATTTAAAACTTCCAGACATGTCGGGTGAAGACGTGTTGGATTGGATCAATCAAAATGATATTCCCACTTCGGTCATCATCGCCACCGCACACGGCAGCGTCGACTTAGCTGTAAACTTGATACAAAAAGGCGCTGAAGACTTCTTAGAAAAACCCATCAATGCCGACCGTCTTAAAACCTCTGTGGCACTGCATCTAAAGCGAGCCAAATTGGAAGACTTGGTAGAAAACATTCAGTCTACCTTCGATCGCCACAACTATCATGGCTTCATTGGCTCAAGCCTACCGATGCAAGCGGTATACAAAACGATAGATGCCGTCGCACCAACCTCGGCCAGCGTCTTTATCGTCGGTGAAAGTGGCACGGGTAAAGAAGTGTGCGCCGAAGCCGTTCATCGCCAAAGTGATCGCAGAGACAAACCTTTCATCGCCATAAACTGTGGTGCGATACCACGAGATTTGATGGAAAGTGAGATTTTCGGTCACGTTAAAGGGGCGTTTACTGGCGCAACCACAGACAGAAAAGGCGCAGCAACATTGGCCCACGGTGGGACGCTATTTCTCGACGAGCTGTGTGAAATGGAACTGGAAATGCAGAAAAAGCTACTGCGCTTTTTACAAACGGGCACTTACACCCCACTTGGCGGCACGAAAGAGATGAAAGTCGATGTACGTATCATTTGCGCCACCAACCGAGATCCACTTACAGAAGTGGAAGAAGGACGCTTCCGCGAAGACTTGTATTACCGTGTTCACGTTGTGCCGATTGATATGCCACCTTTGAGAGAAAGAGGAAGTGACATCGTCACGTTAGCCAAGCATTTTCTCACGACTTACGCCAAAGAGGACAAGAAGAAATTCTCTAACATTGATACCGAAGCGCAGCACGTGATCAAACATTACGAATGGCCTGGCAACGTAAGGCAGCTACAAAACATCATTCGTAATATCGTGGTACTCAACAATGATGAAAAAGTCACGGTGGCTCACCTACCCGCTCAGTTAACTCAAAAGAAAACGCAGGCAAGAACCGTAACCCCTGTGCACGTCGAATCATCAAGCCCGAGCAACAATCTCAACGGACATAATGCTCCAGCGATGCAAACACCACCCATTGAACCAGTGCAACCTGTTCAAGAGGCGCCTGCGCAACAAACACAGCCTACTGTCGGCGTTGAAACACCGAGTCATTCCTTATCGCCGTACTTTAATGCAGACGGAAGTATCCGACCAATGTGGCAAGTCGAACGTGAAGCGATTCAAAACGCGATCGCTTATTGTGATGGTAACGTGCTCAATGCCGCGGTGATGCTGGAGCTAAGCCCTTCAACGGTCTATCGTAAAAAACAAGCGTGGGAAGCGGATGAAGTTAATCTCGAACAATCCTGATTTACCCATTGTGGGCGAAGTTTGGATTTTTGTTGATAGCCGCATTTTTGGCGGCATCGAAAGCCACATATTAGAGCTGGCAAAAGGCATTCTCGCGTTTGGACACTCAGTGCGTATTGTGTTGCCAACGGAGTACACACCTCAAGCGCACCTTGTAGAGAAAGCGCAAGCGGCAAACATTCCCACCAGCTATTTACCACAAATATCTGGCGTTCCGTTGAATACAATTGCGATCAAGCACCTCACCAGTGCTGTCGCGCATCACCAACCGAGTGTACTGCACACTCACGGCTACAAGGCGAGCTTACTGGCTCGCACCGCCAAACTGCTCACTCGCACTTTTCCGCGTTTGGTTTCAACTTATCATGCCGGTGAGTCGTCATCTGGCAAACTGTGGCTTTACGACGGGTTGGACAGATGCTCAGGCTATCTCTCCGATCACTGCTTTGCAGTAAGCAAAAGTATTCAAGATAAAGTGCTCTGCCCCTCGCAACTGCTCAACAACTTTGTCGCGCTACCAAGCATGAACAGCCACTATCAAGAGATCTCGTTTGTTGGTCGCTTAAGCCATGAAAAAGGCGCAGATCAATTTATCGAGTTAGCGAAAGCCTGCCCCGATTATCGCTTCTCTATCTATGGCGATGGGCCTGAGCGACAAACCTTAGAGACAACCGCACCAGCGAATGTCATTTTTCATGGTCATCAAACCGATATGAACGCGGTATGGGAAAATATCAGCGTATTGATCATCTCTTCTCGCTTCGAAGGACTACCCATGGCGGCACTTGAGGCAATGGCACGCGGCATTGTGGTGATCAGTCTAAAGGTCGGACGTTTACCCGACATCATTCAAACAGGCAACAATGGCTTTATTGCCGATGATGTCCCCGCTCTCGCGCTCAATCTGCAATACTGGATGGCGATGGAGAAAAGCCAACAAGAACGAATCCGTAAAAACGCACGCCAAACGATCGTAGAGCAGTTCTCAACAGAGAGCGTTATTCCCGTATTGCTAACGCAATATCAAATTGAGATGGATAACTAACCCATATTGGTTCTCAAATTGAGAATTTGTCTCGCTGCCTCTTTGTTTTCATTTCCTCATCTATACATTTCAATCACTTAAACCAATAGCATATTTTGGCATCTCGGTTGCAGTAGTCGAATTAGATTAACGATAAGACCGAGGTGACTTATGACTACTCCAAAACGCATTCTTTACGTTCATTATGGTGATAACTGGATTCGCGGCAGTGAAGTGGTACTACTCGATCTTATCTTGGGTATCGACCGAGACAAGTTCGAGCCAATTGTCTGGTCGAACTGCCAACCTCTGATTGAGAAATGCCAAGATCTTGGTATCAAAGCAGAGCACTCTACGTTCAATCTCGTCGGTGGCTGGTGTGCACCTCGTTGGGACATCACGGGTTGGAATAACCTAATCAAACAAGGTTCAGCGCTCATCGAGAAGCACAATATCGACCTCGTTCATGTCAACAGCGGTGGCCCTTGCCAATGGATGTCCTTAGCCGCGCGCATGAATCATGTACCTCTAGTCACGCAATTGCATTGTCACTACACGTTGCGCGATCGTTTTTCGCTTGGCTTGCACCTTTCGCCAAAATTGATCTGTGTGAGCAAAGATGTAGGCCGTGAAATTCTGCGCGATGGTTATCCAGAAGAGCAACTGCACGTAGTGCACAACGGCGTCTCTTTGGATGACTCTGAAGCGCCTATCGACATCAAAGCGCGCTTGGGGATTCCTGCTAATGCATTCACCTTCCTTTCGGTTGGTTCGCTGATCAAACGCAAAGGGTTTGACCGCCTCATTCATGCTATGCGAATGCACAACTACCATCAAACCAATCCACATCTCGTGATTGTCGGCGACGGTGAAGAGCGCGAAAACTTGAAGCAATTAGTTACCGTTCTTGGTATGCAAGACCGCGTGCACTTCGTCGGAGAACAGACCAATGCAGGCGCTTGGATGTCGGGCAATGCTGACGCTTTCATTAGCGGCGCATACGAAGAGGCTTTTGGTCTAGTCGTAGGAGAAGCGGCATTAGCAAAACTGCCAATCGTAGCACCTAAAACTGGCGGTATTCCCGAATTGTTCGAGCACAACCATAGCGCCCTTCTTTATCCAAACCAGGGCATGGCTGGACTGCTGAATGCGATTCAATTGGTCATGCAAGATGCCGACTTGCGAGAAAAACTGGCTGAAAATGCCTACCTACATGCTAGCCAAAACTTGACCACGACCGCTTCCGTCAAAGCGATTGAAACAATTTATGAAACCGAGCTGGAAAACAAAACTGTTGTACCGATGCCAATGGCGCAGTGCATGAAACCCATTTCCCGCTGGTTGAGCATCAACTGAGGAACAGATCATGAAACGTGTATTGATGTTCGATGCGATTCCAATGCAAGGCGGCTCAAAAATCGCCAATGCAGAGCTACTCAAACAGTGCAATAAGCTCAACGTTGTTGGTTATTTGGTGACAACAAAGCCCGAGCATTGGACGCCACTTTTGGAAGACACGCCGCGTATTCAGATTCTCAACATAAAAGCAGCGCCATTTTGCTCCACTCACGGTCTCATCTATTGGTTGATGAACGCGTTTTATCTAATTCAACTGCTCAAGGTGTGCATGAAGCTGCCAAAAATCGATTGGTATCTGGGGCTGTCTTGCCCGAGTAATGACATGCCTTTGTACTTGATGAGACTGTTCAGCCGCAAACCGGTGGTACAAATGATTCACGGACCTGTTGGCGTCGCAAGATCATCCGGCTACTGCTTAGTAAAAGCCAGCGCTATCTACTATCTGTCAAACACTCGCGAATCCTTGATTAACGCATTGCAAGCCTATTTGAAAACACCAAAACCTGCGACGGAAAGATATTGGAGCACATTGAACGCCTCCACATTTGTGAACGGCCTTTCTCGCGAACGCTGGCCGAAACAAGCTAACCCAATCTCCAATCGCGTGTTTTGGGCAGCGAGTTTGTTGAAATGGAAAAACGTGGATTTACTGCTGGATGCCCTAACGTTAGAAAACACCACCACCATTCAATCTACCATTTGTTACATCAAACCGAATGTACCAGGCGTTGAATATTCCACTCCGGATTTTAATACCAAAGGGGTCGATTGGTATGAATCTCCAAACAACCTCAACGAATTGCGTGCACAGTGTGGTGTTTTTGTTTCCACCAGCGTGAACGAACCTTTCGGGCTTTCCATTTTAGAAGCACTGGCGTCCGGTATGTGTGTGGTTATCCCTCACGATGATAGCTATTGGGATCGCGTATTGACTCATGGAAAGAACTGCATCAAATACACACCGAATAATGCGGCTTCTCTGCACAACGCGATTCGTCTGCTTAATGAGTCACCGTGGATGAAGGTCACAATGGGACTTGAAGCCTTAAATGTCGCACAGCTATACAGCGCGGAACGCTGCTACATGCCAATCGCTCAATATTTATGTTCAGAGCATGCGCCAACCAGTCATCACAATGCCAAAGCGCGAAACAACGTCAAAGGATATGACCATGTCTAAAGCAATGACCAACATGTCACTTTTCGCGATTGCGTTAGTGATCAACAAAAGCATCAGCTTACTCATGTTGCCTGTGCTCCCACACTTTTTAACGCCAGAGCAAATGGGCAAACTCGAGCTACTGACCACTTTTGGCGTAGTGACAACCTTGTTGGTCAGCTTTGCTTTGCACGAAGCACTCTATCGTTTTGTCGGCGTGGAGAAAGACGCACAAAAAAGAACCGTTTCTCTCAACCAACTTTATTCATTGTCGGTGCTGATCGCCGGCACGGTGGCTGCGATTCTCCTGTTACTGATTGCGTTGCTCCCTATTCCTGAACCTTTTACGCGCATCGAATTTGCTGTTGTCACGCTTGCCATTGTTTTGGAGGGCAGCATTGCGATTGGCACGGCTTGGCTGCGCACTCAAGATGACAAAGCCAAAACGCTGCTTCAAGTGATGGTGACGACTACTCTACTGCAAGTCACGTTTATCGTCGCGGCGCTTGCGCTGCACCCGCATGTCATCTCGGTGCTGATTGGCGGTCTTATCGCTGCGGTCATGCAATTTGTTTGGTTGCACATCATCAACCGTTACACCCTCGCTCTGCCTCAGATTGCCTTAGCCAAGCAGTATTTGAATTACTGCCTACCAGTAATGCTGTCTGCGCTTGTCGCGTTTTGTTTGAATGGTGCCGAACGCTGGTTCATCGGTGCAAATGCTTCGTTGGCGACGTTAGGCATTTATGCGATTGCGGTTAAGTTCGCAGTGGGTATGTGTATTTTGGTGCAGCCATTTGGCATGTGGTGGATGCCACGACGCTTTGCATACCTCGAAAATGGTCGAGATAATGAAGCCGTGCGTGTTTCCCATTTAGGGATGATTTATGTTTCTGCGCTCAGCGTGGTTGTAGCGACACTAGCAATGGTCATGATCACGAACTTCTTGCCAGAGACCTACCATGAAGCGGTACTTTACACTCTGTTCTTGCTACCGATTGCGATGCTCAAGGAATGGAGCGAATTGTTAAACATCGCCATTCTTTTCAAACGCAGAACCCGATGGTTGCTTGGTATTAATGTGGTTTCTGCCTTCGTTGCGATTGGGTTGCTATTTGGGTTGTCTTCTCTCGGTATTTTTGGCGTGTTCATTGCGTTGTACTACGCGCAGCTTTGTAAACTCGGCTTAACTTACGCGGTTGGCCAACAGTGTATGACTCTACCATTCCATTTGAGTTTGATGGTTTTACTGCAAATTATCTCAGGTGTGGCACTGTTCCTGCTTCACTCTTCACAATCGATAGGAATCGCCATCGCAATTTGCATTTTGACATGCAGCCTGCTTGCAGGACTCGCCGTTCGTTACGTGAGTAAAGAAACCCGCAGCGCATTAAGTCAGCAATTCATTCGATGGCGCGGACAAGTGAAGAGATATTCGATATGAGCTCAACCGATGTGAGAACAAAACAATCCATTGCAGCGCTGACGATCACCGTCGTGATTGCGCTGCTTTGGATCGTGATGCCTCACCCCATTTTGATTGTGGCAGTGTGCTTTGCACCGTTGGCATTGCTATTCGTCCTCAATCAAACCTTTTGGCTCGTGACACTGTTCGTTATCTTTTCCTTTTTCCGTATTCACGAAGCGTTTCCTGCCATTTACAGTTTTAAAATCCCATTGCTTTTATCCCTTGGCGCGTTAGCTGCGCTAGCTTTTCATCTACTGCTGAGTCGCCAACTTACGGCATTCTGGCACCCTTCACTCAAGTGGCTGTGCATTTTCTGGGGGCTAGTTATCATCGGGATTGTGTTCGCCTCTAGCCGAGATATTGCCATCACGGTATTTAAAAATACGTATTGGAAAATCATTGTGATGACCTTGGCGATCACTTGGCTGATCACCAAACCTCAGCAGCTTGCTCAAATGTCCAAAGCGATCATCGTCGCCGGCATGTTGATTGGGTTAGTCGCGCTTAACAACGCAGCGAACGGCATTGATTTAGTCGAAGGCACTCGCGTGTCGATTGGGCGTTCCATTGGTTCAGTGCTGGGCGACCCTAACGATTTGGCACTCGTGTTGATGTTTCCTCTCGCCTTTACCGTTAGTCAATTGATGGAAAAGCGCTCGCCAACCCTATTACGACTCTTCGCGCTTATCACCTGCTTTATCCTGTTTTTCGCAGTGATACAAACACAAAGCCGTGGCGGTTTGTTGGGGTCGCTCTCCGTGTTTGCTTACTTCGCCTTTAAACACATCAAAAGCAAAACCTTGGTTTTGGTTCTTGGGGCAGTTGCGGCTTTAGCCTTGTATGCTTTTGCTGGGATTTCGGGGCGTGAATCCGGCGGCGCAGCAGAAGATGGTATCGACGCATCAGCGATGGGTCGTTTGTACGCATGGGAAGCGGCTTTCAAAATGGCACTCCACCACCCGTTTACTGGAGTGGGACTGGATAACTTCTACTTCAACTACTACTTCTACAGCCCACATTGGGATGGCATCAACCACGCGGTGCACAGTACATGGTTTGGCGTGTTAGCGGAAACCGGATTTGTCGGGCTAGCGGTATTCATCACGCTGATCGTCTCGTTGATTCGCACCTCTTTAAAATCCATTTCGCTGCTCACACCCGATTCCGATTACGCACTGACTGTTGGCGCAAACGCGGTATTGAGCGGCCTTATCGGCACCATTGTCTCGGGTACGTTTCTTACTCAAGGCTTTACTTGGCCAATCTACATCCTTGCCGCGCTCACCGTGGTGGTCAGTCGTATCGTTCAATCTGATTGTCAAAATGAGAAATCCTAATCCTTTCATTTTGACGACAATACAACCAGCTGTTTTTAAAGGCTAAAATCCTTGGCACGCATTGTGATTACTCCTTCTATCAGAAACCCAATCTTAAGAGCTCAAGGAGAAACACATGACGGATATCGTAGTATTTGGCGAAGACTTCGGCGGCCTACCATCATCAACGCAGCACATCGTTCAGCGACTTGCCACCAACCATCGCATTCTTTGGGTTAATTCCATCGGTTTAAGACAACCAAAACCGACGGGTAAAGACATTCAACGTTTAGTGAGCAAGATTTCCCGCGTTATCAGCAATACTGGCTCAGATAAGCCAAGCATGCATTGTGATGCGGTAGACAACATTTTCACGTTAAATTTGCTGACAATACCGGCTCCCCACTCTGCTTTCTCAAGAAAAGTGGCAGCGAAGATGATGCAGCACCAACTAGAAAAACACTTAAAAGCGTTGAACTTCGACAACCCACTGTTTTGGACATCCCTACCAACCGCCGCTGACGTGTGTAATGCCATGAAAAAACGCGGGCTAATTTACTATTGTGGAGATGATTTTGGCGCGTTAGCGGGCGTTGATCATCAAACCGTTTTGGAGCATGAACGCACACTGGTTGATAACGCCGATTTTATTCTTGCTGCAAGCGACAAGCTGGCCGCTCGATTTCCGGATAATAAAACCACAACGCTGCCACACGGGGTCGATTTCAGTCTATTTTCAACGCCTGCAGAAAAGGCAAGCGACTTGCCGAACAATGGCCGTAAAATATTGGGTTTTTATGGCAGTTTGTCTGACTGGCTGGACTATCGTTTGATCGATCAAGTCGCCCAACACGCACCGGATTGGGATTTGGTTTTTATTGGGCCGAATGAGTTTGCCCACAATCCATTACCACAGCGAGACAACGTTCATTACTTGGGGCCTCGCGCGCATCATTTATTGCCAAGCTATTCACAACACTGGGACGCAAGTTGGCTACCGTTTGTCGACAACGCACAAATCAAAGCGTGTAACCCGCTCAAACTTTTGGAGTATTTGGCAACGGGCACGCCCGTGATTAGCACGCCATTTCCGGCTCTGATGCCTTACAAACACATGTTACACATCGTCGCCGACGTCGAAGACGTGTGTGCCAGCCTAAGTCACCTGCTGCCACCACCAAACGGCTCTACATCTTATGTCCAACAACAAAGCTGGGAAGCAAGAGCAGACCAAGTTGAGAAATTAGTGAGGGCACTATGAGCGATTTACGAGAAAACATCAGCGTATTACTGCATGGCGCGTGGCGACGTCGCTATATGATTGTCATTCCGATGCTTGTGCTACCTATCCTTGGTTTTGGCGTAAGCAAGCTCGTTCCAACAACGTACGTCGCACACACCAGCATGTTGATTCAAGAAACGGCAAAGATGAATCCGTTTCTGCAAGATATTGCCGTATCAACCATGCTTAAAGACCGTTTGAGTGCGTTGAGTACTTTGCTGAAAAGCCGTCACGTGCTCTACTCTGTCGCAAAAGAGCAAGGGCTGATTGACGATGACATGGGCGCGAAAGAACAAGAATTCATCATCAAAGATCTTGCTTCGCGCTTGTCTGTTCAACAACTGGGTAAAGACTTTATCCAAATTCAGCTAAGAAGCGGTAAAGCACAAGGAATGGAGTCAATGTTAACGTCGGTGAGTAACCGATTTGTTGAGCAACTGTTGGCACCGGAACGCTCGTCGATTAAGGATTCCAGTCATTTTTTGACCATCCATATCAATAAGCGAAGAGAAGAACTCGACAAAGCCGAGCACGCTTTTGCCGAGTATAAAAACACCTACTCACACGCAACACCAGAAATGCAAGCCCAAAGCTTGACCCGCCTAGCCAGCTTAAAGCAAACCTTGGCGGAGAAAGAAGCCGAGCTTGCCGGTGTGACTCGCAGTTTGGGGAGCTTGGACCAACAGCTTTCCAAAACCAATCCCGTCATCGGTAAGATTGAAGAACAAATTATCGAGATCCGAAGCGAGCTTACTCTGCTCCGCGCCAAATACACCGAAGCGCACAGCCTAGTACAAGGAAAATTGCGCGAATTAAAACGCTTAGAGCAAGAACGCACAGTTCTGCTCAGTTCAAAACAGCCAGAGCTGAACAGTAACCAATTGTGGGACATTGCGAGTAACGCCACCGTAAGTAGTTTTGGGGAAGCGCAGCCATTGCTTGTGTCTCAACTTCATCAACTGCAAATTATGCGTAGCCGTTTTGAATCACTCACCGAAGAAACCGTCAGTTTGCAAAAGATGATTCAAGAGTTAGAAAGCAATGCCCATCGCTTTGGTAGCACCGCGACAGAAATCAACCGTTTAGCACGTGATGTCGCCGTAAAACGTGAAATGTACGACGACCTCGTCGAGCGTTACGAAATGGCGCAATTGACAGGCTCGCTTGGTGTGTTTGAAGAAAACAAACGCGTGAAGATCATTGATGCGCCATTCACTCCGACAATTCCGTCTAATCTACCAAGCATTGTATTTATCATTCTAGGGTTTCTCGGTGGTGCCGGCCTTGGCGTTGGTCTAGCCACCATACTTGAACTGGCAGATAACTCGGTGCGCTCTCGCCGAGCATTAGAAAAACACTTGGGCGTTCCGGTGATCACCACCTTGCCTAAAGTGACGTTCGCCAGTTAACTCTCCTAATCACCATGACGATAAAGCACTCGTTGACCCGAGTGCTTTTTCTTTGCTACGCAACGTTAACGTACCGCATGGTTTTGTCTTCTCATTAATATGAATCTCAAATTGAGAATGTTGATTTTCAGATTTGACATTCAGGCCTAACTGGTTGTTTTTATTTTAAATAAATAATGGCACGTAGCGTGCAATACGTTGTTCAGAGTAGATACACACTACTGAGGGCGTAAAGATGGAACGCAGAGAAAATAAAAACACCAAACGGAATCATAAAAAAGTGGTGTTGCATGTGGTGCAACACTTGGCACCGGGTGGATTAGAAACGCTAGTGCTGGATATGCTTCGCTTCGCAGAACCTCGTCACGATGTGTTTGTGGTGAGCTTAGAAGGCGCCAAATCGCAATCCTTAGCGAAATGGGCTAAGTTGACCGAATACAAAAGCCAGCTTCATTTTCTCAATAAACAGCCGGGGTTCAGCGTTAAAACCTTAGGCACACTTACGGCGATGATCAAAGGCATGAAGCCAGATGTTGTACACACACATCATATTGGTCCTTTGCTTTACGGTGGCATTGCCTCACGTTTGGCTGGCGTTCCTGTCATCATTCACACCGAACATGATGCCTGGCATTTGAACAATAAAAAAGCTGCGCGCTTACAGTCTGTGCTGCTAAAAACCGTTCGACCACATGTGGTTGCCGATGCGCACTTTGTTGCGGACCAAATCACAACCAAACTCAACTATCGCGATGTGTGCACCATTCACAACGGTATTGATTGTCAAAAGTTTCAGTGCGGTGATCGCCAAGCTAAAAGAAATCACTTTGGACTACCTGAGGATAAAACCGTAATTGGCGTAGCAGGCCGATTAGAAACCGTGAAAGGACATAAAGTGCTGATAGAGGCCTTCTCTCACCTTGAATCTCATACCCACCTTGCGATTGCAGGTGACGGTAGCCAACGCGAGCAACTTGAACATTTGGTACGCACACTCAAACTTGAGCAACGCGTCACCTTTCTCGGTTTAGTCGACGACATGCCAAGCTTCTACCAAAGCTTAGACTTGTTTTGTTTACCGTCTCTGCAAGAAGGGTTTCCGCTTTCAACACTCGAAGCGCAAGCGTGTGACATCCCTTGCGTCGCGACGGATGTTGGCGGCGTGAAAGAAACACTGTGCCCGAAAAGCAGCGCTTTGGTAGAACCTAACCGCGTATTTTCACTCGCGGAGGCTCTATCTAAACAATTGGATTCAAACATCCATTCGCCTCGAGCTTACATTCTTCAACATTTCGATATTCGTGACATGGTTGGTCGCTACACTCGTTTGGCTAAGGAGTCGACTTATGAATGATCTCATTTGGATTGCTGGTTTTGGTTTGTCTGCGTTTTTGATCATCTACCATCATGTGGGTTATCCGTTACTACTGAAATGGCTGCCACTCAAACCAAAATCTAACGACGAAGGCGAACACTTTGCAGAGCGTCATTACAAAGCCTCGGCCAGTGATAACAAACTTCCTTCAGTGACCATCATCATCCCCGCTTACAACGAAGAGCAGTGGATTGCTGAGAAAATTCGCAACTTGGCGAGTTTGGACTACCCAAGGGATAAGCTGAAAGTGGTAATCGCGTGTGATGGTTGTACCGATAAAACCGCGGAAATCGCACAAGATACCATTCAAGAAGCGATTTGCTCTGATACTCTGTTTATTGTAAACGACCACCCTATCAATCGTGGCAAAGTCGCGTTGATTAATGAAGAGATGAAACACGTCACGTCCGACATCACGGCGCTGAGTGATACGTCTGCGCTAGTTTCTTGCGACTCTATTCTTTTGGCGAGCCAGCATTATCAAAATGAGAAAGTGGGCGTCGTTAACGCGACATACCAAATTATGCGTACAAACAATCAAGGCGAAGCCGCTTACTGGCAGTACCAGTCTCGCGTTAAACACCAAGAATCCCTGCTGGGTTCAACCATTGGTTCTCACGGCGCGTTTTACACGTTCAGGACTAAGCTGTTTGAACCACTCGAAGCTGGCACCATCAATGACGATTTCATTCTCCCTATGAGAATCGTTTTGCGAGGCTTCACTTCGGTTTACGAACCTAAGATGCTCGCGCTCGAACTGGAACAAAGCTCAGACGACGCAGACTTCAAGCGCCGCCTACGAATCTCAGCCGGAAACATGCAGCAGCTGATGCAATTGAAAAAATTGTTGCTGCCTCGCTATCGTGGCACCGCCTTTGCATTTCTATCAGGAAAGGTTCTGCGTTTAGCAACGCCGTATTTGATGATTGTGTGCTTAGTGTGCTCATTGTTACTTGCTCAACATCCGGTGTTTCTATTGTTGCTGTTGGCGCAGGTTGGCATTTACGGCATTGCGTTAATGACTTATCTGATACCAGCCCTTAACACAGTGAAACCTTTCAAACTGATTAGCTATATCGTCATTGGCCATATCGCAAACTTTGTCGGCGGTATGAAGTACCTACTAGGCATGGAAAACGGGCGTTGGAAACGCGTCAACCAATAAGGAAAGCATCATGAAAAACTCACGTTACGACTCAAATGTATGCCACGCGAAAAGAACGTTTGATGTACTGGTTGCGCTGTTGATTCTGCTAGTAACCGCACCACTGTTTCCGTTCATTGCTCTTGCCATCAAGGTCAGCTCAAAAGGCCCAGTAATTTATCGTCAACTGCGTGTTGGTCGCTGCACACCCGAGAAGATGGATCTGTTTCAAATCATGAAGTTTCGCACGATGTACATCGATGCAGAACAACGCTCAGGTGCGGTTTGGGCAACCGAAAATGATCCACGCATTACCCCGGTCGGCCGATTTTTACGTAAGACTCGTCTCGATGAGTTACCGCAGCTATTCAATGTATTGAAAGGTGAAATGTCTATGATTGGCCCTCGCCCTGAGCGACCTGCCTTTTATCAAAAGTTGGAAGATGAAATTCCATATTTTGTAGAGCGTACATACGGCGTACTGCCAGGTATTACAGGCTTGGCGCAAGTAAACCAAGGTTACGATGCTTGCATTGAAGACGTGAGAAGAAAAGTTGGTTTTGACCACAGCTATGCACTAAGCCTCGGCTCGTTTTACTCGTGGATCACGATGGATCTTTCTATCATGAGCAAAACGCTTATCGTAATGATTGATGGACGCGGCCAGTAATGCTTCGAGTCTATTTTATTACTCTTGCCACTGGCGACGCATCTTCTCGATTGTCGCTGGTGGCACATTATGAATGCTCTGATATTCGCCCGAGCACACCTTCACTTCCACCTCGATAGATTTCTTTCGGCAGTAATCTAAATACCGCTTCATTTCCCAATGTTTTACAAAGGTATTACTTACAATCACGATTTTCCCTTTGTTCAACCATTTTCGCGTTTGTTCAAAACACCATTCGTGCGCTTGCGGAAGCAAAGACGGATTGAAGTGGTACTCGCCTTTCTCATTCTCAAAATACATGTCGGCTTCGAAATGCTTCGCATCGAAATCTTTCACCAATTGTTTCGCCAAGGTTGTTTTTCCTGAGCCGGGAAGACCACGAATGAGAATAAGTTTAGCAAGCGACATAATGCAGTTGAGTGATGAAAAAGAAGCCCAAACTGTAACGGAATTTCTTAAAAAGAAAAGCAGAAATAAAAATGCCGAGCAAATGAATGCTCGGCATTGAGTATTAATTTATCAACATCGATTAGCGGTAAGCGGAAAGCTCGGTACGTAAACCTTTCACCAAACTCACGCACATCAACAGCAGAACAAAGGTAAATGGCAAGCCGGTCGCAACCACACCAGACTGTAGCGCTTGTAAGGCTTCTTTACCGCCAACCCAGAGCATAACAGCGGCAATTGAACCCTCAATACACGCCCAAAAGATTCGCTGTGGAACGGGAGCATCAATCTTACCGCCCGCAGTGATACTGTCGATAACCAATGAACCGGAGTCAGATGAGGTGATAAAGAACACCAAAATCAAAACAATCGACAGAATAGAAATCACTGAGCTGTATGGTAATACATCGTAAACATGGAATAGTGTCAGTGAAATATCCGTTAAACCATTCGCACCCAATTCACCAACTTTGTTCACGACCTGATCAAGCGCAATACCACCAAATACTGACATCCAAACCAATGTTACCAACGTCGGAATCACGATGACTGCGAACAAAAATTCTCGAACGGTGCGGCCTTTCGATACACGAGCGATAAACATACCCACAAACGGAGACCAAGATACCCACCAAGCCCAGTAGAACACTGTCCAACCGTGCATCCACGTTTCGTCTTCACGGCCATGCGGGTTACTCAATGGAATGATGTTTTGGATGTATGCCATTGTCGTGTCGACTAATGAACCCATCGCAGTATCAAAGGTAATGAACGTAATAAAAATAAGCAGAGCAAACGCAACGATCATATTGACGTTACTTAGGAGTTTGACACCACCGTCAATACCACGAACAACAGAAAGCACAGCAATAAAGGTTACAAACGCAATCACCACCATTTGTGTACCGATGCCGCCGTTTAAACCAAATACATGGTTAATACCACTGGTTGCCTGCTGAGCACCCAAACCAAGAGAAGTCGCAAGACCGAACAACGTCGAAAGTACAGCAAGGATATCAATAACGTGACCTAACCAGCCCCATGCACGGTCACCAAAAATTGGGTAAAACGCCGCGCGCAATGAAAGCGGTAAACCTTTGTTAAAGGCGAAAAAAGCAAGCGCCAACGCAACAAGGGCGTAAATACTCCAACCGTGAACACCCCAGTGAAACATGGTCGCGCCCATCGCGAGTGATTTGGCATCGGCTGAATACGCTTCTGCGTTTAGCGGCGTGCCCCACCAATCCGTGAAATAGGCCGTTGGTTCAGCCACACTCCAAAAGAGAAGACCAATACCCATACCTGCAGCAAACAGCATTGACAGCCATGAAACGGTTGAATGATCCGGCGTCGCCTCTTTACCGCCTAAACGAATCTTACCTAATGGCGAGAAAAGCAGACCAACAGCGAACAATAAGAAGAAATTGGTAGACCACATAAAGAATGCATCAAACTGTTCAATAATTCCGTTTTTGATCCCGTTTAATGCGTCGCGAGCGGTGACTGGCTCGACAAGAAGAAGTGAAATAAGACAGAAAACAACGAGACCAGCACTGATGCCGAATACGGGATTGTGTATATCGAATCCCCATTTTTGAACGTTGTCTTGGCCAACCTGATAGTCTGTTGTGTCGATACTATATTTTTTAAATGCATTATCCATAAATACAAATTTAACGTAATTTGAAACGCTTCTCAGGGGAGAAGAACTCCAATACCGCCCTCCATTAATTTGAACTCTAAACTTTAAAAACGATGCGAAGTTTATCACCAATCACAAATTTATGCAAAAATGACACTTTTATTGCATATTTACAGCAAATAAACGCCAAACAAGCATCTTCAACTCACAGAAATAAACTACGACATCTAACTATTTTTCAAAATTGGAATACACAGAGGAAAACCTTCAATCAACAAGGTCAAACGGTATTCAGAACAAAAGAAATGGCTTCGCACATAAGTGCGAGACCATTTTGAGGTAGGTGGAGTTTTTCGACCAACTGTGAAGGGTGAGTTGGATAAAGAAGATCGGGAAGTTTGCGGTTTACAAGAAATGGAAAGTCACGTTGCCCGTAAAACTGCTTAGGTTATCGCTGTCCCCATTGATATCCACGCCAAATGATTGGTAACTTGCACCAACAGAGATATTGTCTAACAAGAAATATTCTGCGCCGACGCCATACATGTAAGACACGCCATCATCTTTGCTGACCGAGCTTAATCCGCCATTGTAATCGACATTGAATGCATTAATGCCGCCTTTGGCATACACATGTAGCGGACCAAAATCGATGCTTGGTTTCGCCGCTAAATAGAACGAAGTGAAATCCGCATCCCCTTTGTTGCCACCGAAAGACAAGTCGACTTTACCGTGGTTGAAATAACCGACTTCGATACCGATTAATGGCAGAATCCCCGTTCCGACATGCACGCCATACGTTGTGTCGTTTTCGCCATCAATATCTGATTGACCAATTTGGCCGCCTGCATAAATCCATGAGTCAGCAAGCACTGATGTTGAACACAACGCCAAAGCCAATAACGAGAGTTTTGTTTTCATAGTTATACCTTCCTGTTCGATTCCTGAACGGAACATTACGCATACATGCGCACCTACTCGTCACTATATATTGGAAGGCATGGCGAATTTAAGATCAAAAAGTGAATAATTTATGTTCAGATTTTGTTTGTGTGATATCAATTCAGGTGAATAGTAGAATTAAGAGCAGTTAGGATTATCAATAGACAAAAAAAACACCGGCGCAATGCCGGTGTTCAGAATTTGCATCATCTTGAATGGATGATTATAGGAAGTGCAATGTCGCGTTAACAGAGAACGTACCGATGTCGTCTTTGCCCGCAGTGTAGTTCATGTAGCTAGCACCAACAGACATTGGACCAAAAATGAAGTACTCAGCGCCTACACCGTACATTAGATCGAAATCATCATCGTCTTTGCCGCCTTTTACTTTCTTATCCCACTGGTGGATACCACCTTTCGCGTAAACGTGCAGTGGGCCAAAATCGATGCTTGGCTTAAGTGCAGCGTAGTAAGAAGTCAGCTTAGTATCTTGGCCGTTTACGTTAAACTCACCGTGTTGAGTTACACCCGCTTCAATACCGATGATAGGTAGAATACCTGTACCTACGTGCACAGAGTAAGACGTATCTGTCTCGCCTTTGTAGTCAGATTGACCAACAGTTGCACCGCCGTAAATCCAAGAATCTGCCATTGCCGCAGAAGATGCGCCAAGTAGCGCCACTGCTAATAGAGTTTTTTTCATCATCTACCTTTACTCTTTATTATTCCCCACGTCTTGCAAATCAGACGTTGGTACTGCAAATACAAGGGAGGCGAACCATTGCCTCCCGAGAACTAAAAACAACACGTGACAAGTTACTAGCAATTACTGTACCAGTAACTTATTCATCGTTTACAACAAACCACAGCGCCATTTTACTTGTTGATTAACAAGCATCAATCGCGTTTTTGATTCGTTTATCAGAAACCGGATATGGAGTGCCTAATTGTTGAGCAAAGTAGCTCACTCGAAGCTCCTCAATCATCCAGCGGATTTCTTTCACATTTTCTGGAATCACCATCCCTTTCGGGATCTTATTCAGCAACTCTTTGTAATCCTTGGTGACAGATTCCACTTTCAGCATGTGCAAACGGTCTTTGTTCGGATCGATCGGCAATTTCTCCATGCGGCGCTCAATTGCACGCATGTAGCGAAGAATATCAGGCAGACGTTTCCAGCCACATTCCGTTGCAAAGCCTTTAAAAATCAAGCTTTCGATTTGCGCTTTGATGTCCGACAACGCAAACGCCATGGTGAAATCAATCTTGCCTTTCAGCTTTTTGTTGATGTTGAAAGCCGTCGTCAGAATGGTTTCTACCTGTTTGGCAATTTCTACCACGGTATCACCCAGTTCAGCGCGAACGTGTTCTTTCAACGCTTCAAACTTCTCAGGCTCCCAAACCAAACCGCCCTGCTCTTCAATAAGCTTATCGACACCACAGGCAATACAGTCATCAATCAGATCAAGCACTTTGCCGTAAGGGTTAAAGTACAGACCCAGCTTCGATTTGTTCGGCAAGTTTGCGTGCAAATATTTAATTGGCGACGGTACGTTCAACAAAATTAAGCGGCGCTGACCAGCGCGCATTGCGGTGATCTGCTCAAATTCGGTTTCGTAGAGTTTGATCTCAACGCTGTCTTTAGTATCAACAAGCGCCGGATACGCTTTTACATCGTAGCCGCCACGTTTTTGTTGATACACTTTCGGCAGTTCGCCAAAGCTCCACGTATGCAGGCCTTGTTGTTCGATATCGTCATCCGCGACTTTGGAAAGCGTTTCTTGAACTTTGTCTTTCAAGCTTTCTTTCAGTTCATGAAGATCTTTGTTTTCCTTCAGCTTGCGATTTCGATGATCAACCGCGCGGAACGTGACTTTCAAGTGCTCAGGCACTTGTTCTAAGTTCCAATCTTCACGCAGCACTTCTACGCCCGTCATACGGCGCAGTTCTTTTTCTAGCGAGTCCAGCAGCGGCGCTTCCATTGGTGTTACGCGTGCTAAAAACGCATCCGCATAGTTCGGTGCCGGCACAAAGTTCTTACGAATTGTCTTCGGCAGAGACTTAATCAAACTCACCACAAGCTCATGGCGTAACCCCGGGATCTGCCAGTCAAAACCTGCTGGTTCGACTTGGTTTAAAATCGGCAACGGCAAGTGTACGGTTACACCGTCACTATCATCACCCGGTTCAAACTGGTAACTCAACTTGAGCTTCAAACCATTCTGATGCCAGAAGTTCGGGTAATCCAAATCGGTGACATGACTAGCATCGCCCTTGAATAGCATCTCTTTTTCAAAGTTCAGCAGTTCCGGATTTTCTTTCGATGCCTTTTTCCACCATGTATCGAAATGCTTACCAGACACCACTTCGGTACCAACGCGTTGGTCATAAAAATCAAATAGCTCATCATCATCCACCAAGATGTCACGACGACGAGATTTGTGTTCAAGCTCTTCCACTTCTTGCAAAAGCTTACGGTTTTGCTTGAAGAACGCGTGTTTGGTTTCCCACTCACCTTCAACCAATGCACTACGAATAAAGATTTCGCGGCTAACGGTAGGATCGATACTGCCGTAGTTCACCAAACGTTTCGGTACGATTGGTACGCCGTAAAGCATGACTTTTTCATGCGCCATCACCGCCGCGCGTTTCTTCGACCAATGCGGTTCGCTGTAACTGCGCTTGATAAGGTGCTTGGCTAATGGCTCGATCCACTCCGGTTGAATCTTGGCGATGATACGACCCCAAAGTTTTGAGGTTTCCACCAGCTCAGCCGACATAATCCACTTAGGTTGCTTCTTGAACAGCCCCGATGCCGGGAAGATATGAAAACGAGCGTTACGCGCGCCTTGGTATTCATTCTTCTCTTGGTCTTTCATACCAATGTGCGACAACAAACCAACCAGAATCGCACTGTGTACGCCATGGTAAGACGCAGGCTCATCGTTAAGTTTGAATTCCATTTCACGCATAGATTGGTGAATCTGGAAGTACACATCTTGCCACTCACGTACGCGCAAGTAGTTCAAGTAATCTTGCTTACATTGTTTGCGGAATTGGTTACCCGTCAACGCTTTCTGCTGCTTCTGGATGTAATCCCACAAGTTCACAAATGTCAGGAAATCCGACTCTTCATGGAAGAAACGACGATGTTTATCATCTGACGATTGTTGTTTGTCTGAAGGACGCTCGCGCGGATCTTGAATCGACAATGCCGCTGCGATGATCATCACTTCTTTTAGTGCACCATATTTTGGTGCTTCCAAAACCATGCGCGCGAGACGCGGGTCGATAGGCAAGCGAGCCAATTGGCGACCAATGCTGGTTAAGCGTTTTTTCGCGTCCTTCGCTTCGGCGTTAATCGCACCAAGCTCTTCCAACAAGCGAACACCGTCTTGGATGTTGCGTTTATCCGGCGCTTCCACAAATGGAAACGCTTGAATGTCGCCCAAGCCAAGTGCCGTCATCTGCAAGATAACCGATGCTAGGTTAGTACGCAGGATCTCAGGATCAGTAAACTCCGGACGTGACTCAAAATCTTCCTCTGAGTACAGACGGATACAGATACCCTCTTCCACACGACCACAACGACCTTTACGTTGGTTCGCGCTCGCCTGAGAAATTGGCTCAATTGGTAGACGCTGTACTTTAGTACGGTAACTGTAACGGCTAATACGCGCTGTACCCGGATCGATAACGTACTTGATGCCCGGAACCGTTAACGAGGTTTCGGCAACGTTGGTTGCCAGTACAATTCGACGACCAGCATGAGGTTGGAAAATCTTGTT
Source organism: Vibrio sp. VP6 (assembly GCF_028823755.1). NCBI lineage: Bacteria > Pseudomonadati > Pseudomonadota > Gammaproteobacteria > Vibrionales > Vibrionaceae > Vibrio > Vibrio sp. VP6. Next base: position 35,559 of record NZ_JAPEID010000006.1, on the reverse strand, counting down.
CTGCTCACCCGCCGACAAGCGCGCGTAAAGCGGCACGATTTCCGTGCTCTTCAGGTTACGTTTAGACAGTGCATCAGCGGTATCACGGATTTCACGCTCACCGTTCATGAAGATCAGGATGTCACCTAGACCTTCATCACACAGTTCGTCTACCGCTTCGAAAATACCTTCAAGCTGGTCACGATCGTTGTCGTCATCACCACTTAGTGGGCGGTAACGCGTTTCTACTGGGTAAGTACGACCTGACACTTCAATAATTGGTGCATTGTTGAAGTGTTTTGAAAAACGCTCTGGGTCGATGGTTGCCGACGTGATGATCACTTTCAAATCAGGACGACGTGGTAGCAACTCTTTCAAGTAACCCAAGATGAAATCGATGTTAAGGCTGCGCTCGTGCGCTTCATCGATAATGATGGTGTCGTATTGATTCAAGAAACGGTCGTGTTGAATCTCAGCCAGTAAGATACCGTCTGTCATCAATTTGATTTGGGTGTTTTCAGAGATCTGGTCGTTGAATCGAACCTTGTAACCAACAAACTCACCCAGCTTGGTTTCCATCTCTTCGGCAATACGGTTCGCAACCGAACGCGCCGCAAGACGACGAGGCTGAGTGTGGCCAATCAGACCAAACTTACCGCGACCAAGCTCAGCACAGATTTTTGGTAGCTGAGTGGTTTTACCTGAGCCGGTTTCACCCGCAACGATAACCACTTGGTTTTCTTCGATCGCTTTCGCAATGTCGTCGCGTTTTTGGCTGACTGGCAGGATTTCTGGGTATTCAATCGTTGGCTTGTAGCTGCTGCGTTGTTCCGCAACCATCATCGATTTAGCAATGTCTAATGCGATTTCATCAAACACAGCGTTACGCGCTGCGTCCTTCTTAATTTTGCTTGCACCAGAGATTCTTTTACTCAAACGAAAACGGTCGCGCATCATGCACTGATTCAGTGCTTTACGCAGAGATGCCGCGCTGTTCACTTGAGCCTGAGGTGTTTGAGCTTGTTTCGCTGTCGCCTTTTGCGCACCATTTGACGGTGTCGCTTGCTCTTCAGCGGGGGTCTTTTTTGGGGGCTGTGACGAAGTCAAAGCGTTTCCTATTCTTTTCATTACAAAAACTGCGCGGATTGTATCACACAAGGTCTGCAACAAGATAACCGAAAGCTCATTCAATTTTTTCGAACATGTTAAGCGAATCGCTAGGCTTTTGAACTCACTTACCTTGCTTATAATGGCTCCCGTAGTCGAAAGCACTTATTTAAGGAATAACCATTATGTCTCGTGTACTAGCTCTAAAATCAAGCATCCTTGGCGATTACTCTCAATCAAACAAATTGGTTGAAGACTTCATCAAAAATGTAGACCAAGACAAACTGACCGTTCGTGATTTGGCTGCAAACCCACTGCCAGTTTTGGACTTCGCCGTTGCCACTGCACTTCGCGCAACGGAAGATCTTTCACAAGAACAACAAGTGGTTGTCGACTTGTCTGATACCTTGATTGAAGAAGTAAAGGCCGCAGACACTTTGGTTATCGCTGCACCAATGTACAACTTCACCATTCCGACTCAGCTTAAAAACTGGATTGATTTGATTGCTCGTGCAGGCGTGACATTCAAATACACAGAAAACGGCGTTCAAGGTTTGATTGAAGGTAAGAAAGCGATCGTAGTAACGACGCGCGGTGGTATCCATAAAGATTCACCAACCGACAACGTGACGCCATACCTACGCACTGTACTGGGTTTTGTAGGAATCACTGATGTGGAATTTGTTTACGCAGAGGCGCTGAACATGGGTGAGGATGCAGCATCGAAAGGCATTTTAGAAGCGCAAAGCCAACTTGCCACAATGGCATAAGTTCAACGACAAAAAGAATACAAACGAAAAGGGATTGGTTTACGCCAATCCCTTTTTTATCGTTTTAAGTCAAAGCTGATCATGCTGGTGTAACAGCTTTGCGCACATTGCCCACAACCTTTGCATTTGGCAGCATCAATTTTGGGTTTGGCATCGTCTTGCCATTGCAATGCATCGTAAGGGCAACTGTCCTCGCAACTGCCGCAATAACCGTATAAGTTTTCGCAGCTGTTCGAGATAGTTGCAATCAAGCCTGTAGACTCTGTTTGGTTTGAAAGCGCCAATGTAGGACACGCCGACTTACACTCACCGCATAAATCACATGCCGAGTAACTGATGTCTAACGCGGCAACGCCATCAACCATTTCTATGATTTGGCTTGGACATGCAGAAGCGCACTTTCCGCATCCATCACAAAGCCGAGTGAACATCGACTCTTCCACCGCATACGGCGGTCTCGCTTTAACACGAGGCTCTTGAGCTTGTTCAACTGGCGCACGACGGAACGAAAACAAACGCCGCTTGCTTAGATCAACCGATTCAGACTGGCGCATCCGAGTAATCTCTCTTTGCAGGCACAACGACTTGGTATTGTTCACTCAGGGATTGAAGTAACTCTTCAGTAAGGTTCGACAGTTTTGAGTAAGGCGTGAGAGTCACCGCTTTTTTGAAGCGCTTATTGAAAAAGCCAAACCATGTCATCAAGTGTTCGCGTAGCATTTCAGCCGCCAGTTTTTGCTGTTCAGTTTCAATCAACATGCCTAACACCATCAGCATCAAGCCGATTTGATCTTCTGGTTCACGTTGGTCAGATTCCAAAGAAAAACCACAACGCTGCAAAAAGTAACGATATTCAATGGTTGATTCACCAAACAACACCGCCTCTTTATCTAGATAAGCCGATCCCCAAGGTGGCGCTTGCATCTCACCAATACCAGCAAACATGCGATCGTGCTCCATTTGCAGTGCCTCTTCGCTCTCGTTTTGGAAGCTGCGTAACATGTCATTAAGCGCTTCGATTGGTGTATCTGTATTGCTCAGCAACGTATTGAGATTTGCCGCTGGGTAATCTTTAGGCTGGTAGTAAAACAGTGCTCCAAACAGCTTAAGAACGATGCTGGTATCTTGTGGTTCAAGTTGAGAAATTTGCATGAAGTACCTTTGATGACTGGTGTTTTTATTCTTCGATTAAATGAAACGGAAAAGAGGTGGGACGAACACTCGCCCCACTCTATTCATGGTTATCAGTACAAATAACGGTTATTAGTACAAACCAGATGTAAAGTGCATGCCGTAAAACACGTTGCGACCTAGAATCTCTGCAACGAACAAGGCAACGAATGCCACGATAACCAGCAAGTTCTTCTGACGACCTTCTGCGGTAAACAACTCAACGAATACCCAAAGAGCAGCAGCAACCACAAGCAACAGCACATGACCGGCAACATAGCCAGATAGCATGGTAATTTGATCTAAGCCACTGTGAATCGCGGTTGAGATACCTGCGAAGTGAATGGTTTGCATCACTGTGAAAGCTAGGTTCAACGCAATCAAACTCACACCTGCCCACATTAGGCGACGGTTAGTTTTCTCAGCCGTCACGTCCAATACGTTGATCAGCGTGTAACCAAACATCAGGCCCGAAGTCACAACCGTGAACCAAAACGCAACCGTTGTCATTGGTGAGTACCATGCTGGAACCGTTTCGATTTGGTAAACATTTGCCATCGCGAACATGAAAATCACGCCAACCGCGATAGACAACCAGTTCACAATTTTGCGAACGCCTTCGCTACCGATTTTTAGAATCGTAAGCAACCAGTACAAACCCGCTAAAGACAGAAAACTTGCACCCGTTAAGATCTCGTTAGATAGCGCCGCACTACCAACACGGTTTAATGCGTTGAAGGCACGAAGTGGGCTACCCAAGTGCGTAGTTGAGAACAAGAAACCCAATCCCATTACAACCAAAATAGCGAAACGAGCGATGTTCATACGAGGTTCTGTCACGCGTGGTGGCTTACCGAATTTCTCGAACGCGTTAACCGTTAAGTGCGCGCCAACCGCTGTTTGAGCAAGAACCGTAAAGGCAACTAATGGTGCTTCGTATAACATTATTTCACCTCTCTTGGATTCTGTAGGAAACCAGTGCGGTCATTGGTTGGTCGACCATTTGGATTTAGCTTCACGATCAGGTTTGGGCTAGTAATGCGAGAATCTGGCAGTGGTGCCACATCCGCATTTGAACCGTATTTCGCACGCAGCTCATCAATTGGACCAAACTCAATCGCACGTAATGGACAGCTATCAACACACACTGGCATTAAGCCTTCTGCGACACGTTCGTAACAGCCATCACACTTGGTCATGTGACCTTTTTCTTCGCTGTATTGAGGCGCGCCGTAAGGACATGCCATATGACAAGATTTACAGCCGATACACACGCTTTCATCGACAACGACAAAGCCGTCTTCTTCACGCTTGTGCATTGCACCAGATGGACAAACCTTGGTACACGCTGGGTTAGTACAGTGGTTACAAGAGATCGATAAGTAGTACGCAAACACGTTTTGACGGAACGCGCCGTTTTCTTCTGTCCAGTTGCCGCCTACGTATTCGTAAACACGACGGAAGTTACGGTCGACCCCCAGATCTTTATTGTCTTTACAAGAGAGCTGACATGTTTTGCAGCCAGTACATTTGCTTGAATCAATGTAAAAGCCATACTGTTTCGCTGTGCTCATTATTTAGCCCCCATTTTCTTAATTAGCGTCACTTCAACGAGGTTGGTATGGCTCGGGTTCGATTTTGCCAACGGGCTCGGACGTTGTGTTGTCAGCACGTTGATTGAACCCGCTTGGTCAACACCTTTTGCGTTTGGTGCGTACCATGCCCCCTCACCTAAGCCAACAACATGCGGCATGATGCGTGGGGTCACTTTTACGCGAACGTTCATTTCGCCGAACTTGCTACGAACGCTCACCAAATCGCCGTTATCAATGTTGCGAGAAGCGGCATCGACTGGGTTGATCCAAAGCTCTTGTGGAGCTGCTGCTTTTAGGATGTCCACGTTGCCGTACGTTGAGTGCGCGCGCGATTTGTAGTGGAAGCCCGTTAGTTGAAGTGGGAACTCTTTACGATCTGGCGAATCCCAGCCGTTGAATGTCGAAACATATTCTGGCAACGGTGTGATGGATTCATCTTCGTCCAGTTCCCATTCTTCGTTGATCTTCGCGAGGGTCTCTGAGTAGATCTCAATCTTACCTGACGGTGAAGGCAACGGATTCGCTTCTGGGTCACGACGGAAGTCTTCAAACGCCACATGTGGACGATCGAACTGCTTCTTGTAGATACCCTGTTTTCTCATCTCATCGTAAGACGGCAGGTTTGGATCGTTGTTTTGTTTGACGGTCTGAGCGTACATCCATTGCAGCCACTCTTCTTGAGTGCGACCTTCAGTAAATTCATCAAACACGCCCATACGCTTCGCCACGCCAGACATGATGTCGTAGATTGGCTTACATTCGAAACGAGGTTGAATCGCTTGGCTTGCAAAGATGAAGTAAGGCATTGACGCTGCCGCACCATCCATACAGAAATCTGATTGCTCGGACGTTGTACAGTCTGGCAGTACGATATCGGCATACTTCGCAGAAGACGTCATGTGGTTGTCGATCACCACAATCATTTCACACGCTTTTTCATCTTGAAGAATGTCGTGTGTGCGGTTGATGTCTGAGTGTTGGTTAATCAGACAGTTACCCGCGTAGTTCCAGATGAACTTGATGTTATTTTGCAGCTTCTGAACACCTTTGATGCCATCAGTAAGCTCGGTCATCTCAGTGCCACGGAAAATCGCGTCTGTCCAAAGGAACATTGGGATAGAAGCGCTGATTGGGTTTGGCACTTTCGGGAAGCGTTGGAATGGGTAAGAGTGGTTACCCTCACGCGCACCAGTACCACCGCCTTGTAGACCAACCTGACCACGAAGCAGAGACAGCATCATGATCGCTTTACATGCTTGCTCACCGTTTGCAGAGCGTTGTAGACCCCAACCTTGCGTGATGTAAATACGTTTTGCATCGCCGATTTCACGCGCAAGTTTCAAGATCACATCAGCAGGAATACCTGTGATTGGTTGTGCCCACTCCGGCGTTTTCTCGATACCATCCGGACCTGTGCCCATGATGTAATCTTTGTAGCTGCCATTTTCTGGCGCTGATGCTGGCAGAGTTTTACGGTCGTAACCCACACAGTAGCGGTCAAGGAAGTCTTGGTCGACTCTATCTTCGCTGATCAGTACATGGGCGATAGCAGCGACAAGGGCCGCATCGGTACCGTGTTTGATAGGAATCCATTGGTCTTCACGGCCAGCGGCAGTATCGGTGTAACGAGGGTCGATACAGATCGTACGTGTGTGGCTAATATTTTTTGCGTCCACGTAGTTGTGGATTTGACCACCGCCCGACATACGCGTCTCGGCGGGGTTGTTACCAAACATCAGACAAAGATCTGCGTTTTGCACGTCGTCAATCGAGTTGTTGTCTACCCAAGTGCCGTAGAAGTACTCAGACATACATTCGATGTTCGCTGCTGAGTAGTCGCCGTAGTGATTCAGGTAACCACCACAAAGGTTCATCATACGTGCAACCAATGTCGCGCTCGGATCCCAGCTCTTAGTTACCGTACCACCCAAGGTACCCGTACCGTAGTTTAAGTAAACCGCGTCATTACCGTAGTCTTTAATGATGCGTTTTAGGTTGTCACCGATGAGGTCAAAGGCTTCGTCCCAAGTAATGCGTTTGAACTTACCTTCACCACGTTTACCAACGCGAAGAAGTGGGTATTTCAAACGGTCTGGCGAGTAAACACGGCGACGCATAGAGCGACCACGCAAACAAGCACGAACTTGATGATTGTGGTTATACACATCATCACCCGTGTTATCGGTTTCTACCCATTTAATTTCACCATCGACCACGTGCATACGAAGCGGACAACGAGAACCACAGTTTACGGTACATGCCGACCAGACAATTTTTTCATTGGGTTTTGCTGGCGTTTCTTTGGCAACCGCTTTAGTTGCAAACGGGAGAGAAAGCGCGTTTCCTGCTAACGCTAAAGCGCCAAGTGCAGAACCGCCCTTTAAAGCATCACGCCGAGTAATATTAAACTTACCATTTTGACTCATGGTTTTTTCCTAAGTGCATTTAAAATTGGGAGTGGCGCTTAATTAATAACAAGTGGGGAAAGAACACTAATTAGAAACAAATAAGATATAGAGATCGTATTTTCAAAATAGGCATGATTTGAAAATATCTAAAACACTTTGAGGTCAAAGTGACATTTCTAAGATCTATTAATCAAGCTTTACTTATCAGGCCTTGAGCAACTAAAGCCCGACAAGAAACCACTATCGATATCCTTGTAGATTTAATGGTTAATAAGTTTGACCACTATCAATTTATAAATGGCACGATGCGTAATCTTATATTTCATTTTACGATTTTTTATTAATGAAATATGAATAGGTCAGAGCTAGGTAAAATAGATAATATTTACTAATTCAAGTTGAATATATAAATAAAAAAATAGAATACAGAAGAATAAAAATAGTAATTGTTATCAATTATTGGATAATAAAAAGCCCTGTAGGATTACAGGGCTTAATAATGTATTTAGAACTCGTATTGGAAATAAATCGTGTTGTAGTTACTTCCGCCTTTAATTCTGCCAAATTGAGAAGCGTTTTCAAAGATCGCAGAGCGGTGGTGTAACGAATACCCCACCCACATGTTCTCCCAATCATTTTGGTTAAACAGGTCACCAACGTTCACATCCAATGAAAAGTCCAGATAGTTAAGCAAGTTACTTGGCGTGTAACCCTTCTCTTCCATTTCTGTACCTTCGATATAGGTAATGTTGTCGATGTAAGACATCCCTTCCGCAACACCAAAACGCCATTGAGTCGGCCAGTTAAAGGTGTAATACGCTTTAATCGCCATGACATATTCGGTACTAGATGACTGAACATCCGACGACCAATGATGAACCAAACCAGGCGTTAAATAGATATCAAGAGGCAAACCAAACAGTTCATCAGTTAACGGATGTCCGTAGAAAAACGAAGTGAGCTGATTATCGTATTCATCCTTTTCTGCGTTGAACTTGAAAATGTCGCCTATATTGGAAGGCGTCGCCCAGCCGTGCGCAATTCGCAAATATGGACGATTGTGAAGGTCAGATTTTCGCTCTTTGCCTTTGTCGTTAAAGAAGCCGAAACCGACAAACACTTCACCTTGGTAACGATCTTCGACAATTCCACTCTTGTAAGCTTCGTTGTCTAAGCGCGTCACGCTGGTTTCGCCCAACAAATAGAGGTTAGAAATCACGTGATAACGCGCTTTGATGCCAAGATTAGCATCTGCGCCAGCACCGATTCTTTCCCCTGTCACATCTTTGAAAGCGTAATACTCGCTGTTGAAATCAGAGTCCTTATAACGGATGGTAAAAGATGGTTCGAACTCCCAATCACCCAGCTCGTAATTTGCTGCAATTCTGTAGTTTGAGTGGAACTGAAACTCGTCATCCGTCATCAATTCCACTTCAGCGCGCCAGTTTTCATTGAAGTCATAACGCAGTTGGCCACCAAAATCGACGCGATCACCTTCAAACGCGTTTTGAACGGATTTAGGAATGTCGACAAAACGAAGACGCGTAATCGCGCTCACTCGCCAGTCAGAATCCTCTTCGTTAAACAGAAAAGCGCCGCCCTCGAGTCCGTTAATGTACAAATGTTCATTTTCAAAAAACATCATCGGCACGAAGGTGCTCACCGTAGAGTCATCGTTAGCAGTGTAAAAAGGAATCGAGGCCGTGCGATACATGGCAGCAATGCCCCACGTTTGCTCATCTGTTGCATAAGCCGTTGATACAGCCGCAGCGAGCGGGAGCATCATAGTGGCTTGTTTCAATCTCTTCATGGGTTTTAATCAAAGTTGATGGAGAAAATCAGTGAATTAAGCTTATGTTCTTTCGATATTAGCCGTTACAATACTTAACGTTGTCATGTGCGTGACAGTTCGCGTCATGCACTTTGATACGTTGGCATGAACATAATCTCAGTGCGTTGTTAACCTAACAACGAACTATGCCAGTAATCTAGGCATGTCGTCATCAAAAATCATTAAAAGCAGCCACTTATGGGTTTAGCTTGAACTTAAACATAACGAAGTAAACGTGAAAGCATCAGAACTTATCTCTATCCTCAATAATTTGCCGTCTAACTCCAACCCAGACATCGTGATGGGAGAAGAGTGGCTACCTGAAAGATTAGTGGATACCAAGCTCGATGGTGAGCTCCTGTTTTTGCACTTCGATAACGCACCTGAAGATGGACAAGGTGACGAAGAAGGCCGTGGTTTTGTCGATCATGAAATAGATTTGATACGCACTCGCCTACAACAAATTCTGGATGAAGACAGTGACAACGCATCAAAAGCGGATGCGATGTTAGGTTTGTTTTTAATGGGACATGAACTTAGCAGCTCTCAAGTCATCGAAGTATTAGAAGAAGAATCAGATACATAAGGAAGCGCTTTGCCAACAACGTTGACCAATACTGAACCTACTCCCCTTCCTCTTATTATTGCCGGGCCTGTCCTACGCAAAGTTACCGCGTCTGAAATCAACATTTGGCTAGTGACGACCAAGCCTCTTAAAGGCGTGGTTGAAATAATGAATGCAAGTACTCACAACGTATACACATCACAATCACTTGATGAACTTCAGCAGCTCCAAATAGGTCAGAGAGCGTGGGTAAGCTTACTCACCATTAAAGGTGATTACCCAACTCATCAACCGCTTCGCTACCAAATTCAAACTCAAGATGGTCTATTGACTAAGCTGTTGCCACATCTGAGCTATGAACAAGACCAACATCCACATCAAGGATTGGAGTTTGTGATCAGCGAGAAAGCCGATTACGTTCTTCATGGCTCTTGTCGAAATCCTCACCATTTTAGTAAAGACACTTTAGTCACTGCAGACGAAAAGGTCGCTAGCTTACGTGTTGATGAGCGACCAGACATGCTGATCATGAGTGGTGACCAAATTTATGCAGACCACGTAGCGGGGCCGACTTTGGACGCCATAGAGCAAGTCGTTAAGCTACTAGGGTTACCAGACGAGCAATTTGAGCAAGCGCCCGTTGCAGATACAAAAGCACTGTATAAACACCCAGATTGCTACTATGGACGCGATAAGCTTCTGCCACATTATGTCGATGATGGTAGTTTGTTAACTAAGCTGTTCCCTCATCGTGGCACACCCATTTTTAGTGCGAAAGAGTGTGAAAACCACCTGATCAGTTTCGCTGAATGCTTTGCGATGTATCTGCTAGTTTGGTCACCTACCCTTTGGGATCTAATCCAACGCGACCGATTGCTGGAAACTGCATTCACGGTTGGTGGAAAAACTCTCGAACCAAAATGGCAACAGCAATGGCGCGATGAAAAAGTCCAAATTGATAACTTTGTTGCAGGTTTGGCGAAGGTACAAAGACTACTCGCGCATATACCTACCTATATGATCTTTGATGATCACGACGTAACCGACGATTGGAACTTAACCATCGGCTGGGAACAAGCGGCTTACAGCAACGCTTTCTCAAAACGCATTATCGGCAACAGTTTGATCGCGTACTGGCTTTGCCAAGGCTGGGGAAATGCGCCAGAAAAGTTTAACGAGACGTTTTGGCGACACGCGAACCACTTTTTCGACGCGCCCTCTTCGCAAGCTCAAGATGCCTTTATTCAACATCTCTATCGCTTCGAAGAATGGCATTACACTATCCCTACTTCACCAAAGGTCGTGGTACTCGACACACGAACTCGCCGCTGGCGGTCTGAATCTCGCATGAATAAACCATCGGGTTTGATGGATTGGGAAGCGATGATTGACTTCCACCAAGAGCTGGTGCATCAAGACAAAGTGATTATTGTTTCTGCCGCTCCCATGTTTGGTGTGAAATTCATTGAAGCCTTGCAGCGTGTGGTAACAATGCTTGGCAAACCGTTGATGGTCGATGCCGAAAACTGGATGGCGCATCCGGGCAGTGCCAATACGCTCATCAGTATTTTTACGCATACCAAAACACCAACCAACTTTGTGATTTTGTCTGGTGACGTTCACTACTCGTTCGCCTATGACATCAAATTGCGTTATCGAAAAAACAGCCCGAATATTTATCAAATCACCTGTAGCGGCATTAAAAACCAGTTCCCTACGCAACTGCTCACGATCTGCGATGGCCTAGACAGAATGCTTTACAGTCCGCGTTCACCTCTCAACTGGTTTACGAAACGTAAACGCTTGAAGATCTACAAACGCGCGCCAAGCACTCACAATTTTTATCGCTTGGTTAATCACAGTGCTATCGGAGAGTTACGCTTGGACGATGAAGGAAAACCGAGTCACATAGGCATTCTGACTAGCGACGGAGAGGAGATTAACTTCCCTCCAACTCGCGCAGAAGATAAAGGAAAATAACCTGTCAGTGCGGTGCTAAATTTGATACGACACCTTGAGATTTACCGTATCTATTACCATCTTAAAAGAAAACAGCTTGGTGCTTACTATGTTTAATTCTCTTACTTCGTTGTTCAAACAACTTATCGACGGCTCGGATTTGAGCAAAACCAATGCACTGTCGCCAAACATGGCGATCGCATGTCTGCTGTGTGAAGTGTCTGGTGCGGATCATCTAATTGATGAAAAAGAAGAAAGCACAAAGCGTTCTTTACTGATGAAGTTGCTCGAGTTAAACGAGCAAGAATCGGAGCAGTTACTTGCTCAGGCAAAAGAAAAAACGCAAGACGCTACCTCTTTGTACGATTTTACTTCCCAGCTTCGAGAACTCACACAAGAGACTCGCTACAACTTGATTAAGAGCATGTGGGAAGTCGCTTATGCCGATGGACAAATCGACCCACTTGAGGATGCCGTAATTCGCAAAACCGCAGAACTCTTGTACGTTGACCACAGCGATTTTATCCGAGCAAAACTGCAATCACAGTAACGCTGTGGCAATAAAATTTGTGCTCAATGCTCATTTTCTACCAATAAAAAAACGCGCATTACGCGCGTTTTTTCTTCAGCCAACGACATTGTTATTAAAATACTGGTCAAGGTATGAATGTGTTTGACAGCTTCTACACTAAGCTACATCCATGACAAAACAACAATGATTGGATGACGAATTAATTACAGCATGGTGAGCGCAAGCTTCGCTAGGTTGTGCGCGTCCACGTAGCCCGAGTGCTGACGCCCTTCCCACTCAATCCCTTTTGCTTCTTGCGCAGCTCGATGGCCAATCCGCTTGTCTTTTAAACGGTTTTGAATACGGTACAGCGTCGCGAGATTGATGAATTCCGTAAACGGCGCTTCAATGCCTTTTTGTTTACACTCTTCAAGAAGAATGACATCGTCACGTCCCCAAGAAGCATAAATCTTGTTGCGACCACCAAAGTTCTTAATCATAGATTTGATTACTTCGGCCAATGGTCTGCCTTGCTTTTCGATTTTACGCGGCGTGATGCCCGTCAGCTCGGCACAAAACAGTGACACTTCATCATGTTCTGGCTTCACGTAGTATTGAGCACGCTTGACGATCTCGCCTTTAGACAAATCTATTTCAGCTAACCCTACTTCGATGATCTCTCCCGTGCGGCCGACGCCATTCTCGCTCCAGCAGCACATTTCTAAATCGAAGCAGACGATACGGTTATGGTTCATAGCTTGTCTTGGTTCCTAGCGTAAATTTGAAAGGGTGCGATTCTACCGCAACACTATGAAAAACTCGAATTTGCGCGCTGATTTAATCACCGATCGACACGGTATTGCGGCCATTTTCCTTACTTAAGTACAGTTGAGCATCCATTTTGTGGTACAAGTTTTCCGGATCTTCGTCGTGATGAACTACCGCACCAATACTCAATGTGCAAATTATAGACGCCTCTTCATAGTCAAATGACGAGCTCGCCACGATGCCGCGTAATTTTTCAAGATACGCTTCTAGCTCTTCTGTGTCCGTCACCGTGGAAAGAATACAAAATTCATCTCCACCTGCGCGATAGAATCGGTCACCCGCATTTAAGTTGGCATTAACCAATTTCGTGACATGAAGTAACGCTTCATCACCCGCCAAATGGCCGTGCTTATCATTAATCACTTTAAAGTGGTCAATATCGAAACCAACCAAAGAGAACGGTTTACCGCTATTAATTTGATTGAGCAAATTGTCGTTAAACACGCGACGGTTCAACAATTGCGTCAGAGGGTCTAACTCGGCCATGCGTTTTAGTTCAACCGTCTTAATATCAAGCATTTCGGCTAAACGTTCTTTTTCTCGTGACTGTAAGTTAACGATGTAGCTGATCAAAAACGCAATCAGAAGACCTGCGATGGTCGTTCCCGTCAAAATGGAGCGCTCCCAAGCAGACACGGCATCTGAAAGTTTGAAATCAATTCGCCATTGTCGATTAGGCAGCTGAATCGTTCGGCTGATCACTTTACCGCTGATCCGGTCCCAGTTTTCACTTTGAAACAAAAACGGGTCATCAGAGGCATCAAAACCTAAGTCTTCCACTCTGACCGACATCTCAAGTTCCGTCGCTGTCTTGGTGATCAGCTCTTCGAAATAAACAGTGCTACGAATCACACCTGTAACCACGCCCAACAGGTTTTTATTCTCGGAGTCAAAAACCGGGTGATACACCAGCAAGCCCGATTTGGGGATGGATTTGTCGTAGCCGTCTTGAAGCAGACGAACTTTATCGGAAACATTTGCGCGTTTGTGTGTCGAGATGTCGTCAAAGATCAAATCAAAACGCTTTCGAGAGAAGTAAAAACCAAGTAAAGATAAGTTGGCTTGGGTTCTTGGGTAGATGTCCGTTGCAACGTAAACAGGAGTGTTGTTTTCTAGAATGTAGCCAAAGGTTTTGGGCTGATCTTTTGGAACGGTAAAGATTTGGTAATTTGGGTATGTTTGACGCATTTTAGCAATGTGCGCGTCTAAATCTTCTCGCTCTACTCGTTGCATCCACTGCAAACCAATCAAACTGTGAGAGCTATTGATAACCTGCTCTGCATAAACGGGAAATGCTGACCAATAAGAACTGTCTATAGAATGATAAAAATTGGCCCCCGCTCCGATAAATTTCAAATCATTTTCAACATTTGCTTTTAGAGATTCAGCTTGTCGATCTGCAAGGGTTGCAAAAGTAGCGAGGGTATATCGTTGCTGAATTTGGTAGGCCACACCAACTACGCCTGCAGTGACGAGGAGCGCCGCTACAAAAGCAGAAATGGAATCAGAGTGTCTCTTTATAAAGCTCTTTTGAGCAGTGCTTGTGGTCATCTCGTCTACTGATATTTCCGTAAGTTAAACTTCGGTATTTAGGGAAATACTGCGTTACCAGCGAATAAACATCAAGCAGCAACCTACCAAGCTTAGTCCAATCGTTGATTTTTCACGCTGATCGTACGGTATATTCACGAATTATTACAGCCTTAGGCCTTGAATATGCTACCATCCGTCATCATTTTAATGTCTAAACTTGGTGCAAGATCGCAAAGACGATCGCTTTTAGTCAATAAATTGAGCCAACACTGAGCACCGAGCAATCAATAAAAAGAGAAAAAACGTCATGAACATTGATTTGAACCTAATTCCTCAAACGTTCGATATGCTGCACGCAGGCCTTGCGGCTTCGAGCGTATTGCTTCTTCTGATCGCAGTATCACGCAAATCAAAAGTGATTGAGAAAGTGGTAGAGAAACCTGTCGAGAAAATCGTCGAGGTTGAAAAGCCAGTCGAGAAGATCGTAGAAGTGGAAAAGGTTGTAGAAGTAGAGAAAGTCGTAGAAAAAGTGGTGGAAGTTGAATCAAAACTTGCAACAGCTTCTACTGATTCTGCAATGCAGCTGCTTTCTATCATGCAGCAAGAAGCGCGTCTAATCGACTTCTTGAAAGAAGACCTAACTTCGTTCTCTGATGAAGAAGTAGGCGCTGCGGCTCGTGTTATCCACACTGGCGGTCAAAAAGTATTGAACGATTACGTGACACTTGCGCACGTTCGTAACGAAGAAGAAGAAACTCGTATTACGGTTGAAGAAGGCTTCAACCCACAAGAAATCCGCCTAACTGGTAACGTGACAGGCAGCGCGCCGTTCCACGGCACTCTAGTTCACAAAGGTTGGAAGGCAACGTCTATGAACCTGCCTAAACTGGCTGAGAACTACGATGCTTCTGTGATTGCTCCAGCTGAGGTTGAGCTGTAATGGAACACATGAACCAAGAAAACCTTTCTCAAGAGACAGCGCAAGAGCAACAGTCTCCTAAATTCAGTGTTGGTATCGACTTAGGTACCACTCACTGCGTAATGTCTTACGTTGATACTCAAGACGAAGACGCTCGTGTACAAGTCATGCCTATCCCGCAGCTAACAGCGCCGGGTACTGTAGAAACTCGCAGCCAATTAGGCTCGTTCCTATACCAGCCGCATGAGCATGAAATGAACCCGCAATCACGCGTTCTTCCATGGTCGAGCGAGCCAAAGGCACTTGTCGGTGCGATTGCTCGTAACCTAGGTTCAAAAACACCAATTCGTTTAGTTGCTAGTGCAAAATCTTGGCTTTGCCACGCTGGTGTAAACCGTCGTGACGCATTCCTACCAGCAGGTAGCCCAGAAGAAGTGGAAAAAGTATCCCCTCTTCGCGCAACCGAGTTATACCTTGAGCACCTAAAGGACGCTTGGAATCACGCGAATCCAAACCACAAACTTGCCGATCAAGACGTTACCATTACGGTTCCAGCTTCTTTCGATCCTGCGGCTCGTGACCTGACAGCCGAAGCTGCACGCAACGTTGGTTTTGTGCACCTAACGCTTCTAGAAGAGCCTCAAGCTGCGCTTTACAACTGGATTGATAACAGCAACGACAAATGGCGCGACGAAGTTGAAGTTGGCGACATCGTGCTTGTGGTCGATATCGGTGGTGGTACAACCGACCTTTCTTTAGTTGAAGTAACAGAAGACGAAGGCAACCTAACTTTGAATCGTATCGCGGTAGGTGAACATATCCTACTTGGCGGTGACAACATGGACCTTGCACTTGCGTACCGCTTGAAGATGAAGCTAGCGCAAGAAGGCAAAGAGCTACAGCCATGGCAAGTTCAGGCGATGACGCACGCATGTCGTGACGCTAAAGAAGCGCTATTGAACGACAGCGAGCTTCAGTCAGTGCCAATCGTTGTACCAAGTCGCGGTTCTAAACTGCTTGGTGCAACGCTGAAAACTGAACTGACTCAAGAAGAAGTACAACAAACATTAGTTGACGGTTTCTTCCCTCAAGTTGCGATTACCGACCACCCTGTTCAACGTAACCGTGGTGCACTAACACAAATGGGGCTGCCTTACGCACAAGATGCGGGTATTACTCGCCACATTGCAGCATTCTTGTCTAAGCAAGCACACGCGCAAAGCGGTGGTGAATCAGCGCAAGCTCAAGATTTCAACCCATTTGCAAACATGCCAGGTATGCCTGGCGCGGATGCAGCGCAATCGGCTGACTTCATCAAGCCAACAGCAATCCTATTCAACGGCGGTGTTCTGAAATCGAAACTTCTAGCAACTCGTCTAGAAGACACGATCAACGAATGGCTACTAGAAGCAGATGCTGAAATGGCGAAACGCCTAACAGGTGTGGATCTAGACCTTGCAGTTGCTAGCGGTGCGGCTTACTACGGCTCTGTGCGTCGTGGTCAAGGTGTTCGTATCCGTGGCGGTATTGCTTCAGCGTACTACGTGGGTATCGAAAGTGCGATGCCAGCGATTCCGGGCATGGCGCCTCCAATGGAAGCACTTTGTGTCGCACCATTTGGTATGGAAGAAGGCTCAAGCGTTGACGTACCAAGCCAAGAGTTTGGTTTGATCATCGGTCAGCCAGTTAACTTCCAATTCTTCGGCTCAACCGTTCGTCGTGATGACCTAGCAGGTACTCACCTTGACTACTGGGCACCTGAAGAGCTTGAAGAGCTACCAGAAATCCAAGTAACGCTGCCTGTATCTGAAGGTCGTCGTGAAGGTGAAGTGGTTCCAGTAACTCTTGCTTCTCGCGTCACAGAGCTTGGCACGCTTTACTTAGAAGCCATCGCCGCAGATAACGGGCAAAAATGGCATGTTGAGTTCGATGTGCGCGAAGACGCGAAAAGTGACTCAAACGAAGAACAATAATTAGAAGTCAAACGGCATCCAATCGGGTGCCGTTTTTAAATACACGAAGGTTTGGTTTTGTATGGCATCTCCTCGTTTCCTTGTTGGCATTGACCTTGGCACCACAAACACTGTGGTGGCCTACTGTGAAATAACCGACAACCTTGAACAATCCGAAGTATCCCTATTTGACATTGACCAACTGATTGGTCCGGGCGAAGTCGTTCGTAAACCACTTCTGCCCTCTTTCCGCTATCATCCAGCTGTAGGTCAAATCTCCCCTTCTGACCTCACTCTTCCTTGGGACAACGAACCTGTTGCCGGCGACATTAACAATGTCATCGTTGGTGAATGGGCTCGCGAATTAGGCGCGAAAGTAGAAGGCCGTCAGGTATCCAGCGCGAAAAGCTGGCTCTCACACCAAGCGGTTGATCGTAACTCAGATATTCTTCCTTGGGCTGGTGCGCAAGACGTGGATAAAGTCTCGCCAGTTATTGCCAGCGCAAGTTACCTCAATCATATTCGTCAAGCATGGAACTACCGTCATCCAAGTAACAAACTCGAAGACCAAGACGTAGTTGTCACCGTTCCTGCATCATTTGATGAAACCGCGCGTAAACTGACACTTGAAGCCGCCGAGCTTGCTGGCTTGAAAAAAATCGTCTTGCTCGAAGAGCCACAGGCGGTGTGTTACGACTGGTATGCACGCCACCAGCAAACCGCGGCTGACGAATTAAAAGGTCTGCCACTAATCCTTGTTTGCGATGTGGGTGGTGGTACAACAGACTTAAGTCTTATCGAAGCTAAGTTCACTCATGACAACTTAGCACTTGATCGTATTGGCGTTGGTGAACACTTAATGCTAGGTGGTGATAACCTCGACTTAGCATTAGCACACCTTGCTGAAAGTCGCTTCAATCAAAACAAAAAACTCACTGCTGCAAGCCTGACTAAGCTGATTCAACAAACTCGTAAAGCCAAAGAAAACCTGCTCTCAACAAGCGCGCCTGACGAAGTAAAGATCACCATGCTAGGCAGTGGTTCTAAGCTGCTTGGGGGCACAAAGAGTATTGCTCTAAGCAAACAAGAAGTGCACCAAATCGCATTAGATGGCTTCTTCCCGCTTTCTGATTTCAGTGAAGTACCAGACAAACGCCGCAGCGCGGTTGTCGAGTTTGGTCTTCCATACGTTGCTGACCCAGCCGTCAGTAAGCACGTTGCCGAGTTCTTAACTCAACATCAGCAAGTGTCTCGCGCCGCTCTTGGCATTGAAGACGACAAACAAAACGCGATCCCAGTTGGCTTATTGCTGAACGGTGGCGTGTTCAACAGTGATCTGGTAACTGAACGTGTCACTACCCTACTTTCTGACTGGCGCGGCGCACCAGTTACGGTATTAGATAACCCACATCCAGATTGGTCGGTCGCACTAGGTGCGGTTGCGTTTGGTAAAGCGCGTCGTGGCGCACAACTGAAAATTGGCGGTGGTGCTGCACGCTCTTACTTCTTGCATCTACAAGAAAAAAACAAAATGGGTAAAGCCCTCTGTTTACTTGCAAAAGGCACAGAAGAAGGTCACGAGATCCGCTTAAGTGGTCGTCGTTTCTCGCTTACCCTAGGTGAGCCAGTCCGCTTTAACCTGCTGACTTCTACCCACGATACCTTAACCAACAACACGGCGATTCAAAACGGTGTGATGGTTGACGTTGACCCAGACTTGTTTGCTCCGCTACCGCCTTACATCACCACACTTGAAGGTGAAGGCGCAGAGCTACAAGCCAACCAGAAAGAGCGCGTAGAAGTGCAACTGGCGTGTCAGTTAACCGAAGTCGGCACTCTTAAGATGGAGTGTGTCAGTGCCGAAGACGACAACAAACGTTGGGAACTGGAATTTGAAGTTCGCAATAAACAAGCCGATGACGGTGAAGAAATTCAGCTTCATCCAAGATTGAACGAATGCAAGGAGCTGATTGCTCGTCTATACAGCGGCAACAAGAAAAGTGCTGAAGGCAAAGAAATCAAAACCTTAGCAAAAGATCTTGAGAAGAAACTCGGCAAACGCGATGAGTGGGACTTCACCACACTCCGTCAACTTTTCGATACTTTTGCGCAAGGTCGTAAGCGTCGTCGTCGCTCTGAACAACATGAGAAAAACTGGCTTCGTTTGGCTGGCTTTGCACTGCGTCCGGGCTTTGGCGATCCAACAGATTCTTGGCGTATTGAGCAAGTTTGGGGACTGTATCAACAAAATGTTCAGTTCAAAAACCATCAAGGCTGGACAGACTGGTGGGTATTCTGGCGACGTATCGCGGGCGGTCTAAGCCAAGAACAACAAGAAACCATTTTGGCAGACATCGCTAAATATCTGCATCCCGGCGCGATGAAAAATCCGCAGTCAGCAAAAGCGGCTCAGGAGATGGGTTACGAATCCATGGTGCGTCTTTCAGCCTCTCTGGAGCATCTAGAAGTGGAAGATAAAGTCCTGCTGGCGACGTGGTTCTTAAGCAAAGCCATCAACCAAAACCAGTTTGAACAAGCACACTGGTGGGCGATGGGACGTTTGGCTTCTCGCACACCGCTTTATGGCAGTCAGCACAACGTCATTCCTCGTGAACAAGCTGAGCAATGGTTACCTAAGCTTTTGGAACAAAATTGGCTGAAAGAACCAATGATCGCTTTCGCAGCCGTAATGATTTGTCGTAAGACGGGTGACCGATTATTCGATATTTCTGACGACTACCGGGAACAAGTTCTAACAAAACTCAAACAGAGCAAAGTACCTGAGTCGTGGGTATCGCTGGTTGAAGAAGTGAAAGAGCTTTCAGAAAGCGAGTCAAAACGTGTCTTCGGTGATGCTTTACCAAGCGGTTTAACGCTGGTTCATCATTAAATCCACTTTACAAAAGAAGACGAGTTAAACGTACAAAGCCCTTCCGACGAAGGGCTTTGTGTATCGCATTCTTTTGGTTTTGACCGCGCACAACGCGCTAATTCATTTCTGTCGTAATCACCACATCGCGCGTTTCGTTATCCATATCACTAATACCGACCACCGACACTTCTCTATCCGATAGAGTCTCAATTAGGCTGTCTTCTAATCCACCATCAGCAAGCCAAGAATAGAATTTATCCGCAATACGCTCCGAACCTTCTCCAACAAACGTTAATGTGACCTTCTTCATTTGTGATACTCCATCAATTTACGATTCAGCCACTTAAGCGTAGTATGTTTCCTAAATATCGACATACACTAAGGTTAACTTCTTTTATGAGTATCGAAAAATTTGACGCCATCTATCAACGTGCCGCCGAACGAAAAGGTGGAGAAGATCAGCTCGAAGCACTGCTGTCGCATCCATTAAGTAGAGAAGAGTTAGCAGCCATTCCAAACGACCGTTGGTTAGCGGCATTTTCGATGAAGGTATTTCAAAGTGGCATCTCGTGGAGCGTAGTTCGTAAGAAATGGCCGAACTTCGAAGAGGTCTTTTTCGGCTTTAAGATTGAACCATTGCTGATGCTGTCTGACGAACAATGGGAAACCAAAGCAACCGATGAGCGCATTATTCGCCACCTAACGAAAGTGATGTCGATTCCTGCCAATGCTCGAATGATCCACGAAGCATCAATCCAGCATGGGTCATTTGGCAAAATGGTCGCAGATTGGCCTCAGGAGAAAATCACTGAGCTTTGGGCGTATCTAAAAAAACATGGCAGCCGTTTGGGCGGTAATACAGGGCCATATACTTTACGTCAAATGGGTGCTGATACGTTTATTTTGTCTAACGATGTGGAAGCATACTTGCGCAATTGCAAAATCATCGAAGGCGGAAAAGACACCAAAAAATCTCACGATGCAGCAACCCTAGCGTTTATGCAATGGCAAAAGGAGAGCGGTCGTAGCCTCACCGAAATCAGTCAAATCATTGCATTTAGTACCGGTGATAATCGACTCTAACGACAAGTTGATAAGCACATTGGCTCTTATCACAGTGTGCTTTTTCTGGCCATATCTCTAGCTCCACTCTTGGCTTCATTAAACTTCAACCACCTTCCCATCTTGATAATTACAAATAATTGTCGTATCGATAAAATTAATTTTTCATACAATATTTTTATTTATCAAACACCTACCTATGATTGATGTTTTATTAGGCTTATTTTATTGATTCTGCTCAATTGCATTGCCTATTCAAACTGACTAGGATACACGCCCTTCCTGAGTGAACTATCAAAAATAAAATCGAGAAACTTGCTCGAGTTTCTCAACAGTTCACGAACATTCTCGACAATTATATTCATTTCATGATTTTTAGCGCACTTGAGCGCTGATTGAAACGACCATTGCTCCGCACTCGAAAGATTTCGTATTCGCGCTTTCTTACGTGGAGTTATTTATTTCATCAAGGTTGGTCAAAAGGATGATGCCCCTTGAATGCATTTACTGGAGGACAAAAAATGCCAAAAGGTCTAATGCTGACTGACTTAGCCATCGCAGGCTTACTTTTGATTGTAGCGAAAGTGATTCGCGTGCATACGCCATTGCTACAACGCATGTACATTCCATCTGCTGTATTGGCAGGTTTATTTGGTCTCGTGTTTGGCCCTGCCATGCTCGATCTATTACCGTGGACAGACACGTTTACCGCTAACGCAAGCCTATTAACCGCTGCACTTTTTTCTGCGTTAGGGTTAGCAACGGATGTTCCATCCCCAAAAGTTGTCGCACAACGTGCAGGCTCGTTATGGGCATTTAACCAAATTGCTTCTGTCTCACAGTGGTTATTTGCTGCAATGTTTGGCCTGCTCTTAACTACATTTTTCTGGCCAGAAATCAATCCTGGTTTTGGCGTAACAATGTCGGCGGGTTTCATGGGTGGTCACGGTTCAGCCTCAGTTGTGGGAGATATTTTCACGGGTCTTGGCTGGGAAGATGGCTTCACGCTTGGTTTGACCTTTGCGACAGTCGGTATCTTCATCTCAATTTCCATCGGCATGCTGATGCTTCAATTTGCTCTAAAAATGGGTTGGATTCGAAGCTTTACAACTTTTGACAGCATGGATGAACATGAACGAAAAGGTCTTGTAAAACCAACAGAACAAGAACCAGTGATGAAAGACACAATGTCTTCACTCTCTGTGGATTCATTTGCTATTCACGCAGCCCTTGTCGTCGTCGTTACGGCTTTCTCTTATGTCGCAGCAAACTACTTATCGTCGTTCCACGACAAAGTACAAATTCCGACATTTGTAACGGGCTTTTTGGGCGGAATGCTCGTGCGAATTGTCGCGAAACAAACCAAAGCGTCACGATACCTTTGTGATGGAGCATTTAAGCATGCAGCTGGTATCAGCACCGACTACCTGATCATATTTGGTATTTCGGCAATCAAAATTACTGTTCTTGCTCAGTACCTTGCGCCAATGATCGTACTCGCCATTGGTGGCATCGCATTTACGTTGTGGCTGATCTTCTGGGTTGCGCCTCGAATTATGGGCGATGATTGGTTTGAAAAAGGCATATTCTCCTGGGGCTGGCTAACAGGCACAGTTGCAATGGGCATCGCGCTATTGCGCATTGTTGACCCTAAAATGCGTAGCAAAGTTCTGGATGACTACGCCATTGCTTATGTGCCTGGTTCAATTACCGATATCTTTATCATCTCTCTGATGCCTATCGCGATGTATAACGGTATGGAGTGGCAAGCACTTGGTGTCGGCTTAGCTTATATCGCAGTAGTCCTGTTTATCTGGCGATTTGTATTTAAACGCAGTGGCCAAACGGTAACGGACGCATCTTAAATACTCCGGCTCGGGAGATTTTTCCTCCCGAGCACATCTTTATTCATTTTTTTTCCTTTTCCCTCCTCTCTTTAAAATCCCAATTGAGAAACCGCTTCAATCTCTAATGAATAAATAGGCAACTTGTTTTATATATGAGATTTGCAATGGCAGTCACACCTTCTCATTCTTTTTTAATACCGATATAACCCTATTTTTATTCCAGAATAGCAGCCTATAAAATGACAAAGCTGGAGGCTGGTTGTGTGTGGTTCACGAGGATTTACCCTTATCGAGTTAATAATGTGCATCATCATTCTTGGTGTTGTTGGCGTTGTTGCCCTACCCAAGTTCCTCGGAATACAAAAAGACGCACGAATTGCCGTTTTGTATGGCGCAAGAGAAGCGCTAATGACAGCCAACAACCTTGTTTACACTAAAGCCGTTATTCAGTCTCAAGAGAACATCAACTCAGAAGACACGCGAAACATCGACTTAGATAACGACGGAGTAAACGATCTTATTGGTTACTTTGGGTTAATCAAAAACGTGATTCCAGCAAAAGAGCTTGCCGGTTTTGACCCACAACTCACCATCAACAAATGGTACGGCGCCGATTCAGAGACTGAACCCTACTTCCTTATCGGCTTTGCCAACAAACCCGTGAGCATCCATCACCTGTGTTATGTCGAAGTGTACTACCCTAAAACACCAGGCGGACAACTTCGCTATGGAATTCAAACTGAAGACTGCTAAAAACCCTCCCAAACAAGCTTCAAAATTGTACATTTTGAAGCTTTCTACTTTTAGCGCTCACTTATGCGCCAAAACCTCAACTTAACATAGATTTCACATAATTTTGTTGCATGGTTTTCTTGCAGCGAGAAAGCAAGTAATTCCTGAGTGCATATATTCAAAATCGACACAATCTGTTGTTTTCTTCTTCGCTCAAAAATTGTGCTTGTAAACTCATCATTTCGCTCAATAATAGTTCCATAACAAATTCAATAATTTAAAGCAGGAGGCGTAATGAGAATTTTCTGGCAGCTGCGTTGGTATTTCCGACAAAAATGGAAACATTATGTGGGTTCCATTCTTTTATTTGCAGTAATCTCTGCCCTTCAGCTGGTTCCACCCAAGGCAGTCGGAGTGATTGTCGATGGCGTTGTTGATAACACATTAGAAACAAACACGTTAATCATGTGGTTGTTAGGCCTTATTGTTCTACTTTTCACCATCTACGGGTGCAGAATCCTCTGGCGTATATGGCTATTTGGTGCGAGTTGGGAACTTGGAACCATTTTACGCAACCGCCTTTACCGCCACCTTTCGACTCAACCTCCCCGCTTTTTTGAACGATACAAAACTGGCGATTTGATGGCGCGCGGCACGAACGACGTAAGAAACATCGTTATGACAGCTGGCGAAGGGGTATTAACGGCAGCCGACTCGGTTATCACAGGCATAGCAGTATTGATCATCATGGTCACGCAAGTCAGTTGGAAACTGACCGTTGTGGCCCTGTTGCCAATGCCATTTCTCGCGGTAATTATTTTCTTTATCGTCCGCATTCTTCACCAACGTTTTCGTGTCGCGCAGGAAGCATTCTCTTCGATGTCCGATATGACGCAAGAATCCCTAAATGGTGTGCGAATGCTGCGTGCTTTTGGTTTAGAAAACCAAGAGCAACAACGATTTGAAGATGTCGTTGACGATACTGGTGCTAAAAACATCGCGGTAGCAAGAGTAGATGCGCGCTTTGACCCTGCGATTCAGTTGACGATTGGTCTTTCGTTTCTTCTTAGTGTGGCGGCAGGCGCGTATCTGGTCGACAAAGGCGAAATCACTCTTGGTGATTTGACAGCCTTCACCATGTACTTGGGTTTGATGATTTGGCCAATGCTGGCGTTCGCATTCTTGTTTAACATCTTAGAGCGCGGTTCTGCCGCATGGAATCGGATACAAGAAATCTTCGATGAACAACCAGAGATCATCGGTGGCACACAGCCTTTAGATGAAAAACCATTACCGCTGCACATCAAGATTGACGCGTTCCATTGGAGTAAAGAACTCCCACCAGCTCTTGCCGTTGTGGACGTAACGTTAGAGCCAGGGAAAATGCTCGGAATTGCTGGCCCAGTAGGCAGTGGTAAATCGACGTTACTCACCCTGCTATTGCGTCAACATGATTTAGAAAATGGCACCATTCAGTTTGGTGATGTCAAAATCAAAGACGCTATCTTACCTCAATGGCGTAATCGCTTTGCGGTTGTGAATCAGAGTCCATTTTTGTTCTCAAAATCGATCTTTGACAACATCGCCCTTGGCAATCCTCAAGCAACAAAGGAGCAAGTTTATCAAGCAGCGAAATTGGCGTGTATCCACGACGATATAGAGAAATTCCCTGACGGATACCAAACCGAAGTTGGCGAAAAAGGCATTACTCTTTCTGGCGGTCAGAAGCAGCGCATTGCGATTGCACGCGCCATGCTTCTCAACGCTCAAGTGTTAGTTTTAGATGATGCCCTATCCGCCGTAGATGGTCGAACCGAACACCAGATTCTCAAGAACCTTGAAACACACTACCGTGATCAAGCGTTGATCGTTATCGCACACCGATTAACCGCATTGGAAGCGGCTGATGAAATCATCGTTCTTAATCATGGCCATGTCACCGAGCGAGGAAAACATCATTCTCTACTCGAACACCAAGGCTGGTACGCAGAAATGTTCCAGTACCAAAAACTCGAACAAGCAATGGAGGAGTAATCAATGAAACAAACCAGTACATTTAAGCGGTTGTTGTCTTATCCATTGTCTCAGCCGAAGCCAATGATAAAAGGCTTAGCTTTGCTGTTTATCGCGGCGTTAGCGAGTGCGAGTGGCCCTTGGTTGATCCAGTATTTTATTGATGAACACATTGCCAAAGGCGACTACTCTCGTAACGTATTGATTGCTTTAGCGTTGGGCTACGTGTCACTTCAAGTCATTTCAGCAACGTTCCAATATCTTCAATCGTTGCAATTTAGCATGGTGGCAACGAACACGATCAAAACCATTCGCAAGCAAGTGTTTTCGGGAGTGATCAAACAGCCACTTTCTGCGTTTGACTACACGCCTGCCGGTAAGCTTGTTTCTCGAATCACGAATGATACAGAATCACTTCAGCAGTTTTACGAGTTGTTAATCGCGACCGTGGTTAAGAACGTTGTGATGATCGTGGTGATGTTGGGTGTCATGTTCTTCATGAGTTGGAAGTTGACGCTGGTTGTTCTCGTCCTGTTACCGATCGTAATTGGCTTTATGTATCTGTTTAAACAACTCAGTACCGAGAGTTATCGCAGAATGCGTGACTTGCTCACGGACATTAACGCCAACTTAAGCGAATCAATCCAAGGGATGAGCGTGATTCAGCTGATGCAACAAGAAGAGCGCTTTAACAAACAATTTAACGAACTCACTGCTGAGCATTTGGTCGCGTCCAAAAAAGTGATTCGCTTAAACGGGTATCTGCTGCGGCCTCTCATGGATCTGTTGGCTGGCCTTGCCCTACTCTGCTTAGTTGCCATCTTTGGCTTTAATGGTGTCGAGTTGATTGGTGTCGGTGTACTTTATGCGTTCATCAGTTATTTGGCGCGTGTGACCGAACCTCTGATTGAAATGACCCAACAACTTGCACTTTTACAACAAGCGTTGGTGTCGAGTGAACGTGTTTTTGAGTTGATTGATGCGAAGCCACAAACTTACGGTGACGATCATAAACCACTTAAAACGGGCTCAATTGAGCTAAGTAATCTGACGTTCAGTTATGATGGCAAGCAAGATGTATTGAAAGACATCTCCTTGAAAGCCGCTCATCAAGATTTTATCGCGCTGGTCGGCCATACTGGCAGCGGCAAGAGCACGTTAGCATCTTTGCTCATGGGCTTTTATCCAACCAATGTGGGCGAGTTATTGATTGATGGGCGGCCACTTAATACATTGGGTAAAGACGTACTTCGCAAAGACGTAGCAATGGTTCAACAAGATCCGCACATTCTCCCAGCCTCTGTACGAGAGAACATTTCTCTTAGCCGAGCAGTGAGCGATGAGCAGATATGGGATGCGTTAGATAAGGTAGGTTTGTCGGAGCAAATTCACCGCTATCCAAACGGCTTAGACACTCAACTCGGCCAAGGTGAAACCAACCTTTCGGCAGGTCAAAAGCAATTACTTGCGTTAGCCCGAGTGTTAGTGGCGAAACCAAAAATCTTAATTTTGGATGAGGCAACGGCGAACATCGATTCCGGAACTGAGGCTCTCATTCAAAAAAGCTTAAAAGTTTTGCGCCAGAACATGACGTTGGTGGTCATTGCTCACCGACTGTCCACCATATTGGATGCAGACCAAATTGTGGTTCTACACCATGGTGACTTGGTCGAACAAGGCACGCATAAAGCCTTATTGCAACAAAATGGTCGCTACGCTCAAATGTACCAATTACAACAAGCGAATAGACACCTTCAACAGATTGAGCAAGAAGATGCTAAACAACTAGAAGAAGCTGTTTAAGCACTGTACAAGCCACCTGAAAATCGCAATGCAGGTGGCTCCATTTAGTTAAATCCATTCACAATTTAAACTAATTTTTTATTTCTTACCTATTATTGACATAACCCCTCGCTATATAACGCAAGGTCGTTGTAAAATCGTAACGAACTTCAGCTCAACTTCTTACCGATGACTCGGTGAGCTGATTACCTATTTCTCATATTGCATATTAATTTCATGACACAAGTCCATGGACAAAGATAAGTTTACTAACATCTATCGCTTGCCTGGTTCGATTCAAATTCGTATCGGTAAATGGCAAAAAACGTTCCGCGGCACCTCTGATTTGGTTTTACATCAGGCGCTAATGGAGCGTAATAAACAGTTTAAAAAACCAGACTTTCTACCTAAAGGCTGGTGTGTTACTCCTATTGACGAAAACGACATCACCATTACGCACCACGGTAAGTACATCCAAACAGTCATGCGTACCATGTTAGATAGAAAGGTATCGTATAAGCGGCTGTTCATGTCGCGTATGAATGCAGAAGATGGTGAAAAGGCACTTCGAAAATACAAATTGGAGTGGGTTCAAAAACACAATCAGATTGCGAAAAAATACAACCAAATCAAGAAAAAGCAGTACATGAATTTTGCGAGGGAAGAAGAAGAAACACTCTACCCTTCCATTCCAAAAGGCGAGTTCGACAAAACACTGTGGAACAAATTGGTTATATCCACTTTTGGTCCAGAGAAGAAATACAAAAATCCTCACTTTGTACGCAAAGCAGACATCTAATTAAACACCCCTAAATTTAGGGGTGTTTATCTACACGTTAATACAATAAAAATGCAAGACTGATATTCAACCCAAGTAAACTCGAGATACTTGAGTTCTCGTTTTTGACCTATGGCGTTGAAGGATTGAAATGACGCCATAGCGGTTAATTTAATGACGAGCGTCAGCGCCAAATTCTACTTCTTTATAGATATCGGCCAGCGACTTCTTACCTTGTTTGTCTTTAGCTGAACGCTTTTTCTTTGCATGATAATGATATTCTTGCTCCTGAAGTGCTTCTTCGTGCTCTTTCGCTGACTGCACAAACTCAGGGTTCGCAAGTGCTTGTTGGCGTAAGCGGTTTACTCTCTCAAGGGTTTCCCACAACATACTTCACCTCCAAACTAAATACTGTATATAAAAACAGTATTGTTTATAATTTCCTCCTAGTCAATATTTGTGCTCCTTCGTTTACGGGGATTACATCAGCCCTAAGCCTGTGTAGTGCTCAGGATATTTATGGATGATTTGTTTTAGATAATTTTGATGCTCACGCAGCGCGTTGACACATTCTCTGGACAACAATCCTTGATACACCCATTTCTCCAACTCCAGCAAGGCGTAAGGTATCGACCAAGCTTGGCGATATGGGTGGTGAGTCGTAAGCACATCGAATGCGTTAGCCACTGCAACGATTTGCGCTGCAATTGGGATCGCCTCTTTCTTCAAACCGTACGGATAACCAGAACCATTAAGGTTTTCGTATTGGTACGTAATCATCTGCAAAAACAGCGTCACGCTTGGGTGAACTGGATTACCAATACGCGCCACTATATCGTCTGCAGATTCGATACACTGCTCGATATGTTGAAGAAGAATCGCCTCCTGCTCTCTCGTGTAACGTGTTCTACTACAGGCTATCTCTATCGGCAGTTGAATATCGCTCAATGCATGAAACTGCGCAAACGTACCAATATGCTCAACCGTTTCGTCATTAAAATGATGATGATCCGCGAGTTGTGTGGCGATTAACTGGCTGTAATATTTCATCCGTTTAGTATGGGCATAATATTCTGGCGAATAACTCGGCATCATACCCAGCATTCGATCGGCAAGCGTTTCGATGGCATGAACGACATGATCCTCAGACTCAACAGCAAATTGAACCATCTCAAAATAAGGCTTAAGTCCATTCAATGCTTCAAGCTTAAAAGCTTGGGGCTGGGTAGAATTTAAAAAGACAAATCCGGTAAAGGCTTTGTTGTCATAGCAAGGAATCGCGACTGATGACTGATAGCCTTCTTTAAGCAGGGTTTGTATGCGGGAACAATGATTGATGTCGTGAAGATCATCGACAATACGTGGTATTGCATTTTCAGCGGAGATAGTAAGGTTGTGGAGCTTTCTAAACGGCGCTTCATGATGGGCCAAGCACCAAGTATCAAATTCACTTTCGGCGAAAGATTTGAGCATGTCTTGGTGAGGGTGATATTTCGCAAACGACACCCTATCGATGCACGGCAAATGTGCCTGCATTCTATTCTTCAACGTTTGCAGTTGCTCATTAAGCGGTTTAGCAAACGGGTAAAAACTCCGGTGCGCCATACTTCACCTCCACACCCAAGTAGAGAAACCAGAAGAAAAAGCTCCTTTCTGTCAGAAATTTTGATGATCTTAGAGCGGCTTTTCCCCACTTAAATAATTGATATACCACAACCTAAGTGTACGAAATAAAAACAGTTTTCCGCCAATTTTTTCACCGAATATCTTACGGTAATTTGATCCAGATTAAAAAAGCCAACAGGTTTCCCTATTGGCTTTTCACGTTCAATTTAAGCAGTGGAACTAACCTAGAGCAGGTAATACACCTAAAGTAATGAGCACTTGCGCTAAAACGATGCCCGTACCCGCTATACCAGTGACGACTAGCGCTCCTTGCCCACCAGCGACACGGTATTCACCAGAGAAATTATCGGAACGACGAACCTTGATCACCATGACAAGAGGAAGGAAAATCGCAAGAATAGCCAATGCAATCGCCGCGTAACCCAGCGCCATAATGAAGCCTTGTGGATAGAAAAGCGCAAAACCAAGTGGTGGAGTAAACGTAATCACTGCAGCTAACAAGCGATTTGGTTTCTCACTTTTGCCTTTGATCGTATCACCTAAAAATTCGAACAAACCTAAGCTCACACCTAAAAACGAGGTGAGAAGTGCAAGGTCGGCAAATACACCTACAATGCTGCTCAAGTTGGATTTGTGAACAGTTTGAGATAATTGACCAATAAGTGCACTCAAGCCACCGTTTTCAATAAGCGCATCTTGGCTTACTACGCCTAAGGTAACGATTTGCCAGAAAATGTAGATAACTAAAGGAATCGTCGAACCAACAATAACCGCTTTGCGCAAAGATGACGTATCGCCATCTAGGTAGTTTACGATTGCAGGAATACTTCCGTGGAAACCAAACGATGTGAAAATCACTGGAATCGCCGCAACAATAAGTCCCTGTTCGATAGGCATGCTTAGCAAGTATGACTCGGTAACGTTTGGCGCTAAAAATGACAGTACCGCAACCATTGCGACTAGCTTTAACGCAAACAACACACGGTTTACTTTATCAACTGTTCCTGTACCAATAGTCACCACTAAAGTAACGATCAGAGTGAAAATCACTGTCGCTGTCGGACCAGAAATGTCTAACTCAAACCACTGAGATAAGCGGTCACCAAATTGTGCACCGCCCCCAGCGATGTATGCCGCACACAATGAGTAGAACAAAAATAGCATCGCAAAACTGGCAACCCACTTACCCTTTTGACCAAGGATTTGTTTCGCCAAGGTATGAAGTGTTGCACTACTTTCAGCATATTGGTGAAGTTCAAGCATCAGTAACGCAGTAAAGGCCATTAACGCCCACAAACTCAACATGATGACCAGTGATGTAGTAAAACCAATGCCAGCGGAGGCAAGAGGAAGAGCTAGCATACCAGCCCCAATTGTAGTACCAGCAATAATTAGGGTACTACCAAACACTTTAGAACGACTCATTGTATATTTATCTTTACATCTTATTGGAAGATATCAGCATCAGATCGGGCAACGGCGCACCAAAACTGACACCATATTTGTAATAAACACGATATTGTAGGATCTTTGAGAGAAGATCAAGCAAAGTGTAAGGATAAAAAACCACGGCCGTAAAATTATATTTACACAAACAATCTAAGCGCTTATTTCTATCAATAAGCGAGCGCATTCTTCAGAATTCATAAACTTGGGAACGGGGTAATTCCAATGTGCCTCTTTCAGAATCAGGTCAACCAAGTCTTCGATATCATCTTGTTTTATGGCTGTTGTACATTTTTCGATACCAATAGCATCGTACAAGGATTCAATCTGTTCCAAGAAATGCTCAGCACTTGGTTTGTCTTTCGTATTGATATTGGTCTTCTCGGCAAGCGTTCTTAGCTCATCTTCAATTTCAGGCAAAGAGAACTTTAAGACGGGTAGCAACGCTAATCCATTTGCCATGCCATGTGGCAAACCATACCTTGCCCCTAAGTTGTGCGCGAAAGCATGCACGTACCCAAGACTTGCCTTGGTAAAAGCTAGCCCTGCGTAGTAAGACGCCATGGCCATTTTGTATCGAGCTTCAATATCTCCCCCCTGAGCCACTGCTTTGGGTAAATAACGAAATATCAATTTGATTGCAGCGACTGAATACGCTTGAGTTTCTGGTGTCGCATTGCGCGAAATGTAGGCTTCTACCGCATGAGTTAACGCATCAATCCCTGTGTCAGCAGTGATTTTGGCTGGCAAACCGATAAGCAAGTCAGGATCGAGCGCGGCCATAATCGGCACCAGTTTCGGGTCCATCAAGGGCGTTTTTAAATGTGTGTCTGGGTCTGAAACCACTGCCGCGATCGTCACTTCAGAACCAGTGCCAGAAGTGGTTGGAATAACAAACAGAGGCGCTGGGGTTCGCCATACTTTGAAAAGTCCTGAGAGCTTTTTGATTGAGCGCTTGTTACTTACTCTTGCAGCAATCACTTTTGCACAGTCAATGGCAGATCCGCCACCTAACGCCAAAATGGCTTCCGATTGAGAGGCGTTGTAAATACGTAATCCATCTTCCACTTGATCGTAAGTTGGGTCTGGTTTTACTTCAGAAAACACGCCCACCTGTAAACCCAACCCCTGCGTTTGCTCCAAGACTTTACCTACCATACCGATTCGAACTAATCCCTCATCGGTCACTAGCAACAAACGTCGAAAACCTAGATCAGATATCGCCTCCAACAACTCAGATACGGCTCCCGAACCAGAAAACAGCGTCGGCCGTGGAAGTGGCAGCACATGCGCGGCGATTTTTAGCCCTTTGGTGTAACTGCGATACAAACAATGTTTCAACATACAAATTCCTTTTGAGTTGGAGCATTTAGTCTAGTAGTTTTTTCAGGCAACTCTTCTTTGCGGCTTCACAAATTCGCAATCGAGTCGTTTACCTTTTCTTCCTTTAACTCATTGAGCTAATTAAGAAACAAAATGGGGATGTTTTCTTTCCTACAGTGACCACCACAATAGGTATTCCATCTGCACCGTCCTTACGAATTACATTGAGAGTGGCAGCAAAACGTGCACCGTCACTTTGAGGCCGAAAACCCTAAAGTCGTCTCTCCCCCTTTGTTTGCTGATGTTTTAGTCAAAAGTAGAAATAAGAATACGTTGCATCATGATTTATTGTCGTTTTCAAAGAAGTCAACCAAAGCAACAAGAATCTTTTAAAACCAATACTCAGCTCAAAGAACTGACGTTAAACAGTGAGCTTCGAGTGATATTCTTATGCAACTAGGATTATTATCTACGCCATAATTAAAATTACGTCCAAATAGCCCACCTTTAAGGGTTCTTTTCGCTGTCGCGCCCTTTCTCTAAATATCAGGCCATGATGTCGGTTTGCGTGGGCTTAAAAACATGTCGGTATAAATAATGAAGCATTCTTCCTCTCCCGATGCTATTGCGGGTTTTGAAGTCGATCTAAAACAAGCACTTATCTGGGTCGCCCGTGCACTCGACTATGTAGGTGTCGATGACACTCACCACAGTCACCGTGTCGCATACATCGCCTACCAATGCGCTCTAGCCTTAAATTGGGATTTAAAGAAAGCAGAGTTTTGTTACTTTGCAGGCATGATTCACGATTGTGGCGTCTCTGAAACGCAAGAACATAAAATGTTGCTGGACGAGCTCATCCCTCAAGATGCTAAAGCGCACTGTCTGCGCGGCTACCAAACGCTCAAACAATGTCGCCTTTTAAGTCAATTTGCCGTTCCAGTGCTTTATCACCACACCCATTGGGATGAGCTGCAACATCTCGACCTGCCTGAATTCGAAAAAGACGTTGCGGCCCTACTCTACCTTTCTGATCGACTAGACTTCATGCGTGCGCGCTATGTAATGAACTGCCACTGTGACATTGTCACGCTGCATGAGGAATTGATTGCAGAATGTGTATTGGCGAATGCTGGTACCTTGTTTAATCCCGTTATGTGCGAAGCTATGGTTAAGCTCATCATGACCGACGGATTTTGGTTCGCAATGGAATCAGAAAACATCGAAACCATTGGTCTGAATTTTAAGAGCATTGATTGGTTACAAAAACAGTTAACCATTTGGGACATGAACAGCCTTGGATTATTTCTGGCGCGCATTGTCGATGCGAAAAGCCCATTTACTTATCAACACTCGCAGAAAGTTGCTGAGTTATCGCGCTATTTGGCGGGCAAATTAGGACTCGATGAACACGACCAAGAAATGCTGTTTATTGCCGGTTTGGTTCACGACATAGGTAAGCTAAAGACGCCGGATGAAATTCTACATAAGGAAGGCGCGCTCAGTAAGCAGGAATACACGCGAATCAAACGACATACGATAGATACTCAACTTGCGCTGCATAAGGTGTTCCCAAACGCCAAAATCGCAGAATGGGCTTCAAATCACCATGAACGCTTGGACGGTTCTGGCTACCCTTACCACAAAACAGCAGAAGAACTCGACATCCCTTCTCGTATTATTGCCGTTGCCGATGTGTTTCAGGCACTATCGCAAGATCGCCCTTATCGAGGACGAATGAGTCAAACACAAATTGCTGAGATCATGGATGACCTAATTGAGCAGAATAAACTCTGCGCTCACGTCTATGAGGTGTTAGAGCAGAATATGACGGCTTGCTACAACATATCTATTTGTCATTAAAAGCCGATTTCTGGACATTAAAAAGGGCGCATCACGCGCCCTTTTTAGTATTTAGTGTCTAGATGTTAACTCGCGATGTCCAGAAGGTTATCTCTCACACCATTAATTCTGAACCAGCCTGCGATACTGAAACGCTCCGCGTTAGTCGGTAGCACTTCATGAGGAAACTGTTCAGATAAGAACACCAGTAGACGCCCCCCACGAGGCGGTATTGTCGCGATTTCTTTGTCATTGAGGTCATAGACGACCAGTTCGCCCGCGTCCTCTTCACTCCAAGATTCATTCATGTAGAACACCGTGGTTAAGCGACGGTTTTCGTTCCCTTTAAAGCAATCGAGGTGTTTTTGGTAAAAATCGCCTTTTTCGTACTTTGCAAAGTGTGCTTCATACTCAAACAAACCCAAGAAGAAATGGCGGTTCACCTCTTGTCGAATCTCTTCCATTTTGCTCAAATAATTCGCGATTGGCTGGCCCATAGCTGGTTTTAACCATTGAATTTTGTCACTACGAATTGATTCAATTCGGGTCACATCATCATTTCGACCAATGCGTGCTTTCTTCCAATTATCCGGTATGCAATCACGTAATTGGGTTACTTCGTCTTCAGAAAGAAAGTCATCCCAAATGTAGTAACCATCCGTTGCTAACGCATCGATCAGCTTGTTCATTTATTTTATTCACTCGTGTGGATTGGGCGGTTTATATAAAAAATTCAATCCAATGCAACAAATGCAACTTTTTGTCGAAACGACAAATTCTGAATCAGCAAATAAAATTGAAAGAAAAGCACACAAAAAAGCCGCTCTCTTGAGCGGCTTTTTTAGTAAGTTATCGGACACCATAAACCACGGTTGGTTGATGCATCGGCCTGATTCGCTGGATAGTTCGGCGCTGTTTGTTCTTTAGTTGGATGTGACACAGTTCCAACACCAAACCAAACGCCATCGCAAAGTATACATACCCTTTATTGATATGGATTGCGAAGCCTTCGGCCATCAGCAAGCCACCCAGCAATACTAGGAACAGTAGCGCTAAGGTTTTGAAACCAGGGTAACAGGTAACTAGGTTATTGATCTTTTCAGCAGTCA
>NZ_JAPEID010000069.1:0-7457 GCF_028823755.1 Vibrio sp. VP6 | reverse complement strand
ATGAAATTCAATTAAGGAGCATCAAGATCATGTCAGAGATGATCAACTATCAACTGTTTGAGACGATGATGACCGCGCTCTCACAGCTCTACTTACTGACGTTTTACCACGCGGGGATTCTCAGTTTTTTAGCCGGTTTGATCACGCCAACGATCTATTTTGATAAACCGGAAAAAAACGAAAAAGGCTCAGTTCTTCGACGCCTTTTTATCTTTATCGCTGTGGTGTTGTTTTGCTTTGGCACACTCTCCAACTTCACTGTTCCGGCAATGATTAATGCGCTGCAACAACACTACTTCGTTGCACTTTCCGATCTGGTTTATCCCGCTTGGGCGTATCTGTACCTCCCTCTTTTTTTACTCGGGATTGGCATTCATGTTGCGCTGCGACGCGCAATATCGCCCCGCTTAAACAAGCTCAAACAAAAGATGACCAAGAAGACGACCATGGCACGAGATGAACGCACTGACGTGCGCACAGTAAAAGCCTTTCTACCTGAAACCGTTCAATACGATCCTGAAAAATACATTGATCTCAATAAGGGCGTTTTCGTTGGTTTGGATCGCGAACATCAACCGCAATACATTCCATTAGAAGACATACAAAAGCAGCACGCCGACATCATCGGCACCACAGGAGCGGGTAAAGGTGTTGCGTCAGGGTTGATCCTTTATCAGCTCATTCTGGCTAACGAAGGCGTGTTTGTCATGGATCCGAAAAATGACGAATGGGCGCCTCATTTGATGAAGTACGCGTGTGAAAAAGCGGGCAAACCGTTCTACCTAATTGACCTCAATAAGAAAGCCCCACAGCTTGATTTGTTGGCTGACGCCACACCGGAACAAATTGAAGAACTGCTTGTGGCCGGATTCAGTTTGGCAGAAAAAGGCGACGTGGCCGACTTCTATCGTATCGACGACAGAAAAGCCGCAAGGGAAGCGCCATTGCAAGCCAGTCACATCGAACGACGATCATTTAAAAACCTGTTAAATACCGTCTATGTTCAAGGCATTGCGGAAACCATTAAAGCGTTTTACGGCAAACTCGAAGAGCTCTCGTTGGTGGAATCGATTAACGCCATTGGGGGGATGCGATTGCAAGATGTGTACGACCAGGGTGGGTGTTGTTACGTCATTGGTTCAATGCGTAATTCAAAAATATTGATCACACAGAAGATGATCCTTATCCGCTTATTTCAACTGGCAGAAACACGCGACCGTGTGGCTGGCAAACCACGCCCAATTGCCATCTTTCTGGATGAATTGAAATACCACATTTCCAAACCAGCAATGGAAGGCTTAGGCGCCGCGCGCGACAAGGGCGTGCATATGTTTCTCGCGCATCAGTCAATTGCCGACTTAAAAGACTGTCCGGCCGACCTTAACGGCGATGCTGTGGTTGGCGCCGTGGTGGAAAACACCAAATTCAAATTGGTGTACCGACTACAAGATCCCGACACCGCTAAGTGGGTATCGGAAATGTCGGGGACTATTTTGGTGGATGACGAGACCCGTTACGTTGAAGCCAACAAATCGTTATCCGAAGTGGTGGAAGATAAACGCAACATTCGAATGGCAGAAAGACAGTATGTCGATACCAACATGTTGTTAAATCTACCCGCGTTTGTCAGCTACATCTTTACGACAAATGATGTACCTAAGCCGTCACTCATTGCTCCTATTAAAGTTCAAAAACAACACCTCGTCACGTTTGATGAAACGCAACAAACCCTTCCTAATGAACCCGAAGAACTGGCACAAGAAAGTGAAGAGCCAATGGGTGAATCTCTCGTTCATGAGGATGAGCACAGCGACTCCGAAGGATCACCAACACCACAAGGATCGGACATGAACAACGACTTTAATGAACTCGATCTCGATACGTTTAAACCCGCAGGCGATGAACCAAAAACAACACCACAACGGAACGCCGAAGAAGAAGCCGCTGAACTGGAGGCTCTCTCACAACAAATTGATGGATTCAACGAGTGATACTCAAAATCAAACTGGAGATATGATCCAATGGAATTACAAAGTAAACGACTTTGCGCCCTATGGGACCATAACAAGTACACCCTCAGAAGTACCCCTGTGAAAAAGCCCATTGACGGGCTTTTTATTTTTAATAGCCTGTTTTCCGTGGAAGCGTTCGCCTCCAGGCCGGAGCAAAACCTCACCACGAAGTTGTCCAAACTCACCGCCGAAAAACTGTTGAAAAAAGTACGCGCGCTACGTAACGACATCAACCAACAACACCGCCAACTGATGACAGAAATGGGCGACATTACGCTTAATGCGCCACGAGAGATAACCGCGCAAGTGGTGGAGGTGGAACAACGTTGCTTTACTCCAGGCAGTATCATGTTGATGAAAGTCTTCATGGCCAGCGACAACTACTTCACCACGCTCAACAAAGCCAAACTCAACGGCGAGTTGACCGAAAAAGAGATGCAAGCGCATCGAGCAACGGTCATAAAGCAAATCACTCAATGCCTTTCTGAGCTCAACAAAACGTGTATCTCTTTTCATAAAGTGCGCAAGCAAGCGGAGGCCACTACATGAGTCAACTGATCACCTCGAAAGCCGAACGTTATCAACGCAACTACGAAAAAATGGCAACCGTGATCCAGTTTCTAAAGCAGGAAGTTTATTCCGATATAGCAAACCTAACCTTGTTACTTCAATACAAAGTTCGACGCCCAATGGATCGGCTTTTGAATAAACTGGAAGGCTTAGGTTTCATTCAAAAGCATGTGTTTGAATTTCAAACTGGCAAAATTTCGATTTGGGGGATCACTGACTTAGGGCTGACGCAAAACATTCAGGACATCAACGAAGACTTTCGAGCGTTCGATCCCTACCGCGTGAAATTTGGTACGCTGGAGCACAAGCTCATGAACCAGAAAGCGCAAATCTATTTGCAGCGTAATGGCTGGACGAACTGGCGTAACGCCGACCAATATTCGTTTCGAAAGCAATACGACGTCGAGCACCGGCCAGACGCCATCATCACGGCACCCAACGGATTTACCATCGCCATTGAAACCGAGCGTACCCTCAAAACGGTGTCTCGTTATCGCGCCATTCTTAAGAGTCACGTCTTAGCGCAAAAGAAAAACTACTGGAGCGCGGTGTTCTATGTGGTGCCCAATGACGACATTCGCCAGCTCTTAATCAAGCGGTTTGATCGCGTCGAATACATCCCGTTTGACGAATCCAAACATCCTTTCGAGCACTACCGTTCGAAACTCGTGCGCGTGTTCACGCTCGACGAACTGAAAATCCTCACCATTCAATAATTCATGACTTATGACGACGCATCGATGCTCGACATCGAGACGTCGTCACATCTGGAGAAATCACTATGCGCGTATTTATTGCAGAAAAACCCTCATTAGCCGCGGCGATCTTTAAAGGCTTAGGCGGCAATCCCGACACACAGAAAAAAGACGGCTATTACCAACATGGCCAAGAGGTCGTGACCTGGTGTTTAGGCCACTTACTGGCGCTGTGCGATCCCGAAGATTACAACATCGAACATAAGAAATGGGCTCTGTCTTATCTGCCGCTCACGACGGTGTACCCACCGCGCATGAAGCCGCGTAAAGGGGCGGAGAAACAACTTAAAGTGGTACTGAACTGGATAGGTAAAGCCGACAGCATCGTCCACGCGGGCGACCCCGATCCCGAAGGTTGTCTTTTGGTGGACGAAGTTCTGACTTACGCACAAAACACTAAGCCCGTGCAGCGTGTCTTGATTGCCGATTTGAACGATAAGCCGGTGAAAGCGGCTTTGGCCAACTTACAACCGAATGAAAACTTCCAACCACTCACCCAGAAGGCGCTCGCCCGTGCCGTTGCCGATCAAAGCTTTGGTTATAACCTCACCCGAGCTTACACCCTTAAAGCCCGAGAAAAAGGCTTTGATGAAATGCTCAATATTGGACGAGTGATCACCGCCATGATTGGCATGATCAACGAGCGAACCTTAGCGAACCTCAATCACCAAAAGAGCTTTTATTATGAGCTGTTTGGTCATTTCGAATTGGGTGGCCATATCATCAAAGGCAAACTCATGCCTGGTGAAGAGTTTGAACTCGATGACAAAGGGCGCATGATTTCTTCTCTGGAGGTCGCGGCGACCAAAGAGGCCGATACCGGCGCCAAGGCCAACATCAGCGACATTGAGCAGAAAACCGAAACTCGCCAACCGCCCATGCCATTTAACTTATCGAAGCTGCAAATTGAAGCGTCGAAACGATGGGGATACAAACCCAAAGAAGTGCTCGATGCGCTGCAAAGTTTGTATGAGAAACACAAATTGCTCACCTACCCACGCAGTGACAACCAATACTTGTCCGATGCGCACCTGGAGAACCGTGACAGCATCTTATCGGCGATCAAAGGAACACTGTCACATTTAAGCGAGGCAATAGATCAAGCGGCGCCGACGTCGAACCATAAAGCGTTCAATGCCAACAAAATTGAAGCGCACCATGCTATCGTACCAACTGAGAAAAGCGGCGCGGGCATCGAGCTAAACGAACGTGAACGCAACTTGTATGAGTTGGTGGCCAAACGCTTTATTGCGCTGTTCTACCCTGGATCCGTACGTGACAAAGTCGCGCT
This sequence comes from Vibrio sp. VP6, assembly GCF_028823755.1. Classification (NCBI taxonomy): domain Bacteria; kingdom Pseudomonadati; phylum Pseudomonadota; class Gammaproteobacteria; order Vibrionales; family Vibrionaceae; genus Vibrio; species Vibrio sp. VP6. The sequence goes on along the minus strand of NZ_JAPEID010000069.1, from coordinate 2,829 downwards.
TGATGTCACTTGCACCGGTCGCTGCTACCGCGCTACCCAAACCACCCTTAATAAGCAAGGGTGGGAAGTGCTGTTTAAAGGTGAACATCAAGACGAACCCAACCAAAACGCTCTGGATTTGGCCAGTTTAACCAAGGGCACCGAAGGGACATGTACTCAAGTAGACATGGAGCAGCGCGAAACCAAACCGCCAAAATATTTTGATGATGCCAGCTTGCTTAAAGCCATGACACAGGCCGCTAAGTTCATTAAAGATCCCGAACTGCGTAAAACGCTGGAAGCGAAGGACAAAGACACCGCGGGCGAAAACGGATCGATTGGCACCGAAGCCACGCGAAGCGGTCACATCGAGAAGGTCGGCAAGCTGACGCACCTGGTGACTTTAGGTAAAGAGAAAGGCTATAAGAATCCAGTGTACAAAACCACCGAGGCAGGACAAGAGTTCTGCGCCCTCCTCCCTGATGAAATTGTACGGCCAGACATTTCCGCGATTTGGGAAGGCAGTCTCGATAAAATTTCGAAGAAACAACTCAATATCGAATCCTTCTTGCATGACGTGAACCAGTACATTAATAGCCAGGTAGAGCACGTTAAAACGCACGGTGTGCCGTTCGTCAAACGCAATGGGATCACTTGCCCAACATGCCAGCAAGGCACCCTCATTAAGCGTCCAGGCAAGCATGGTCCCTTTCACGCCTGTAACCGCTACCCTGATTGCAAAACGACGTTCCCTGATGATAATGGCCAGCCAAACTTAAATCCCAAACCACGTCAGAACGCTAAGCCCAGTACGGAGGAATTTTGCAAGCAGTGCGGCAATCCGTTGGTTCGCCGACCAGGGAAAAAAGAAGGGTCATTTTGGTGGGGATGCAGCGGCTTTCCGAAGTGTAAGGTGCGCTTTTTCGACCAAGATGGAAAGCCCGACCGAGACCATGGTGAACTGTCATGATAGTTTCTCGCCCCTGGCGTTCACATGAGCAGGATTTACTTTTGGGTCATGAACATGATGACCTAAGCATCCGGGATTTAAAGGGCAAAGAATGCGTTTGTTACGCTCCGCCCCATCAGGACTGGACGCATGATGTACTGGAGTGTGTGGATTACTTCTCTGTTAGCCCAGATGGTTGGGAAGCTTACTTAGATGAGCAATGGATTGGTTCATCCGAAGTATAAACCCTTCCAAAGCAATAAAAAGAATGGGCGTCATCGTTTGATGACGCCCATTCTTGCTCAACGTATTCTGATTTTTGGTGGCCAAATTGAGCGGTTGACGTTGCTAGTTTAAAACTAAGCGCTTTTAAGCCTAGCAAACCTTAATACGTGGTGATGCAAGTAATCTGTTACTTACCTCGCAAATCATATAACACTGGCAAAACGTTAGCATTACTACTGTTCATACATACTGCATATGAAGACACAAAACCTAACCAACTGATTTAATGACAAAAATTCCATCTAGATATTAAAAAAACAATAAAATTACAATTATTTCCCAAAAAATATATTTTTTTGACGTGGTTTGATTTATCGTAGTGACAGATTTCTTGTGAAACTTAAACTTTTTGTTTCACAAGAAAAGTTAAAAGGCCAACAGGTGGCAGCCTGCTGACCTTTTTCTGATTACAAAAATAAAGTAATCACATGCATTACGGCTAAGAATAGCTCCGTAAATGCAAGAACCATTTCGAGATTCATGGTTCACCTCCTATATTTTTATGGGTAATAGGAACCCCAGTAAACCCCAATGGTTTACTGGTGTGGTTTTTTGTTGTGAATATTTTCACAACGCCATGAGACTAACACATCTCTAAGTGGTTTGTAGAAAATTATTAGAGGCTTGTTTCGACTGAAGTTTATTAAACTTAACCAATGAGTACTAAAGACAATCAAACTTCATCAAACTTTGTGTTTATCTCTTTACATTTATGAGTACAACATCACACCTCTTTTGTTGACCAACTCTGAACATAAAGTAGGCAGCTTAACCTTAATTCGAACAACAGAGCTTTTTAAGATGAATGACATTCACTCACCCAACGGCAATATCATGCAAACTAACAATGCTCCTTGGATTTGTCTTGAAGACGGTGAAGACGACTATGTAATTGAACGCTTTGAACTCAGAGTGCGTGGTCGTAAACCGCTAATACTCAACAACCCAACCTATTCAAAATTGATGTTCGTTACGCAGCAATATTTACACCTATCAAAAACCGCAACAGAACAACTCATTCGTACCACCATTTTGAACAGCCCCGACCCATTAACCGCCGATGAGCACATGCGCTTGGTCAGAGTCTTAGAAAAATCCCTAAACTTAAAACACAAAGAAAATGAACAACTATAGTTAATCATTATATCGATAAAATAGGGGATGCCATGCTTTATGATGAGCTAATCGATACGCATAACGATGCGATTTTGAATTATTCACTGACCCAAATACAGCAAGACGAAGAAGCTGCGATTTGGCTAACGATTTTGGCTTTTGAAAAGTTATGGCTGCAAATGGAAGCCAACAATCTTCCAGCAGATATTCCGACCTGGCTTCGCCATGAAGTCGATGACCTACTCAGATAAAGAAAACCCGATAATGTAAAAACATTACCGGGCTATTTAGTGAATAAAAAATTAGTGTTCGAGTAACCAATCTTCAGCGCGCTCATGGGTGATATCATTATTTGTTTCAACGATAGTCACGCCATAAAAGCCGCCGACATGTGGATTCAAAGCCAATCCCATCACTCTCTTTGCTTCATAAAAACAAGGTAGTACAGCAAAGTACACCTTCCCCCACGAACCTTCAAGAATGACTTTGCAAGCGCCTTG
>NZ_JAPEID010000068.1:0-7577 GCF_028823755.1 Vibrio sp. VP6 | reverse complement strand
CGCATTTCACTGTTTTTATGTTCAGAGGTGTCGCACTTCGTACTTGAATCCAAGGGTTTAAAGAGCCTTAGCGGAGTGATTCTCGCTTTGACTATTCTAGGCTTGTTAGAGAGTTATATTAGAGCAAACACAAATATTTTGGAGCCTCTTAGTAAAGAGCAAATAGAATTTAATATCAACCAGCTCAGGTTGTATGCACAACTGCTTACCACCATATTTTCAATATACTTCGCATCAATAGGTATTATATTAAGTACGGGCTACACTAAACTTCGGCGTGATATTATTCAGCTTCTCACGACTGAACAGGTTGGTAATGTATATTCACGCGTTTTAGTTTTCTCGGCCATCTTTTGTCTCATCGCCACCACACTAGAATCCTATGGTATTGCGCTGGGAGTGTCAGTTTATGCCGTAGGAACATTTTTAACAGCTATAAGCTCACTTGCGTTGTTCCCTTTAGGTCAACGGCTGTTCAACTTCTTCAATCTCAATCAATTGGCTACTAGTGAAGTACTACCTAGAATAGCTCACCATATAGAGAATGCAGCTAAGTCTAACAATTCAGTTTCTCTATCCAACCATCATTCAAAAGAAGCTCGCTTAGCCTTTAAACAGTTATGCTATATCGACGACGAGATGAAAAGCGAAACCAAAAAGCTGAATGATAACTTGCCTCAACTTAGTCATAATTATTCAGCATTATTACAACACTACCTACATAACAAACATCGTATCGCTCATACAAGCTATTGGTTCCCAAGGCGAAAAAAACATAAGCAATGGTTCTATGCCGGAGATAGCGCCACCCATACTGCTTTACAAACAAGTAGCCAATTAGCAACAGAAGATGAAACAGACTATCAATGGTTAGAGAATGAGATTATTGATAGATTAGCTAAGCATGTAGAGCTAGCATTTGCGACCGATGATTTTATGTTAGGACTAAACCTCCTAAGTCAACTGTCATCTCGAATATCAACTTATTCAGAACAATTTCAGTTCTCAATAGGAATGCAAGAAATTCAAAAAATACAGTCAGTTATAGAAACTGCTTTTGCTTCCATAGAAAAAGTTGAGAAAGAACCAGAGGAACTAGTTCTATTGATTGGGATAGCTGACACATGGACTGCATTAGGAAGCACTCTTTGCCTTGAAACAATGAGGCGTATGTTTATATTCGAGGAAGAGCTAAAGCACTTCTTTGATACTGATATATGGACAGGTAAGCATCTAAAATATCTACCTTCTTTCCTGCAAGTAGAGTTAAACGTTGTCGTGGAACGCATCAACTTTGAACGAAGGATTGAAGGTCAGCGACTATCAAAACCTAAGTATGTCCAACAACTGGCAGTTCAAAAGGTTTTAAATCATTACGCAAAGGTGCTTCAGGAAATCAGCGACTATTATGCATTTACGATCCCGAACTTTGTAAAGAAGCTATCAGAAATGCAGATGAAAGAAGCTGCGACTCAAGTGATTTTGGCAAATCTTCACAATTATTGGAAGTTACCTAAATGGTTCGAAGATATATCTCATCTAATTAATAGATACAAAGAGTTTGAACATTACTCCGAAAAGCAGTATTTATTTCCAGAAATAGATATTGATGCTTTTAGAAAACAACACGCCACAGCACGAGATGAAGCAATAGAGATGCTAGGTGAAGCTAGTATTATTGGGCATGTTTTTAGGCAAGAACAAAATGATGAACTACCAGATCATTTTGGGCACATATACTTCGAACTCGCCGAAGCTTGTATTGATGCGCTTGAGCAGAATGATGAGACTAAGTTAAGTAAATCTATTCCAATGTTCATGCTACTAGCTTTTATGGCTTCCGACTCTAAATTCTTAGATCCTAAACTCGATATAAATGATGAGTTTCGATTACATCTCATTTCAACTGTATTAAACGATATAATGTCAGTTGTAGGATTTGCTATTTTATATGGAGCTTACTTCGAGAATTCGAGACTATCCGAAATGGCACTTGGCGAGTTCAATAAATGGATTGATAGGTTTCCAACCAAGAAACAATATTTGGAGAGGATGGTACGGCTTTCAAATCCTCGTTCGTTTAGCTCTAGTGTATCCCCAAGAGATAGGATTCGTTTCAACTGGAAATCAGCTTTTGAAGATCGTACAAGGCAAGATGGATATGGAGACCAAATGGGTATGAATAGAGGAAAAACCCATAAAAACAAAATAATTAGAGCGTTTCTTAGCAACTCATTTTCGGATGCTTCTCATCTATTTATTGCTCTACATATCCTTCCGCAACTTGGCTCTGTTGATTTCGAAATAGGTCATGATATTTCCTCACTTAAACATTCTTTAGAAGATACTGAAGACAGTGAAGAGGATTACCTATGAAGCTTGTTAAAGGGAAACCGGAACATCATTTTCATTTCGATACAGAAAATATGGGGCTCTTAGAAAGGTTTTTCATTAGTCCTTTGAGAGAACGAGAGGGCTTCTACCAAGGAATGTTTAATCAAGATTTTTCTCAAATTTTCAAATCGTTTCGTCGAAGAAATGAAGCTCTTTTTAGTATAAAGTCTAATGATGACGTGCTAGCTGATAAATTGCTTGGAAATGTCAAAGGGAGACGTAGGCATCATTGTTTAGACGATACTGTGCGTGAGTGGGTGGAGGAAATTGCTCAAAAATTAGTGCGTTTGAAAAGTGCATGCTATTTTCTTCATGAAGACGCAGAAAAAGAAGAACTACATATAGTGCCTTTAAGTTCGGTTAATCTGTTCCAGTTCTTGAATATATCCATCCAGCTTTTGCCAAAACGACGAAAAGAGCATTGGAATAGCAATGGAGAGTTACTACCAGCAGAGCTACGAATCTTAGATACAAGTAAACTTATTCGAATTGATATTTCCAGTGCCACTAAGCAACTTTTGTTAGCACAAAATAGGATATTGATCGCTCTAGATAAGCACCAATATGACAACACTGCATTTTTTCCCGAAGCCACATATAAGAACCCCATACCAAGAAGCGATTTTGACTTTAACTATTGGGTAGATACGCAAGATAAAGCACTGTATCGAGCAACGAGAGATACTGGCTGGACTGGCAGAAAACAAGATTCATCAAAGCGTTCAGATTTTTTCGATTGCTATCGTTTACTCCGTTTTAAAAGAAACCAATTGATACTACGCGACAACATACTTTTCCAATTAGGAAAGGAGCTTACAAGAGTTGGACAGCAGTACAACCCTGAGTTTGAGGTTGTGATCTCCCCTACTAATGCTTTGCCTAATATCGCTGAACTGGACAAATTGAAAGGGCAACTATCACAAGAAAAAGTTAGCTTCACCGACATCATTGACTTTTGCTACGAACGTAAAAGGACTTCTTAATGAAACATTTCTAAATTAATTCGTCTAGATGTATCTTACGGCCCACGACTTGTAGATACAGCTAGATTAGAAAATCTAAGGCATTTCTGTCTTAGCGCACCTGAGACGACAATCTTCGGTAAAACGGAAAGGGGCATTTTGTGTTATATGCCCCATCAGCACACATCTGGACATGTTCGAGTTACGATCCTTAGAGCACTCGATATTTTCGTAAACGCCCCATGATCCTACGGGTTGATATTGTCAGTGTTTGAGTTCCAAGGTAGGAGCGCATTGATATCTGGCTGAGCTTTCGTTAACTCCTGCATACACTTGACCATATAGTCGTAGAGGATTTAGCGGTCTCTACAATGCCGCGTTTACTCTAAACCGATATAGAAAAGCTGCTCTAACTGAGCAGCTTTTCTATATCGATACTAAACTAGTTGCTTTTTTTTTCTATCCACCTTGAAGAACTCCAACTAAATTCTTATTAACCTCTTTCTTAAAAGTTCGATAAGGAGTATCTGCAACAAGAAGGGATATAGCTATCACCCAAAACAAACCAAAGTAAATAAGTGAGCCAGCAAAAAAACAAGAGACAATAGTCCAAAACATATCAGCATTGTTCTCAGCCATATAGTCATAGACAGAATACTTAGTTAAAGCAGCAGTAAGAAGTAACAAAACACGATTGACTGTTTTCCCTCGGTTTGGACGCAAGCATTCAACATACTTCTTCCTGTCAGCTAAATTTGTATACTGCATGGAGTTGTGATTAACAATTCCAACTAGTCGTGAAAGACCAGACTTTCCATCAACAAACAGCAAGCTAACACGTTGCCCTTTCAAAAGGTCGATTTCAGAATTAATTGTATACTTTAGCTCTCGACCACTATCAAACCTAACCCAAAACCTAGTTTTTGTTGTTGTACTTGAACTTACCTCGGCAATCTCAGGGCCTTTACTAGAAACCGCATGGCGTGTATTTATGTGCGTCTCGGTAGAGACGTTTGAATCAATAACCTCACCACTTAGAATAGAATACTCACCTTTACTTCCACCGGAAGCAGCAGATGAATTCTTAACTAACAACTCCATTTAAAATCCTTAATAAGTAGCCAAAATAAAATATTAATAAAAATAGGGGGGTATCTATCTACTGCAATCCAAATAAGTAGCTTGTAAAAACTTCTCTTATCTAAACTAAGTCCAGCCGTTGGTAAACATGAAATGTGAACAATCGCACCTGTTAACTACAACACTATAATCATGCACAAATAAAACACCGCCACCCCAAAAATATAACAACCTCTAATTATTCTTTTTTTCCACAAAATTGTAAACTCCCCATGATCCCACGGACATAACCTCAAAGCACAATTAATTGATGTTATATTTCTGGTAATCGGAGCAATTACGGCCACTGCGGAGCGCTGGCAAGATATCTAAACATACAGAGATGCCAAACAAAACTGGTTGAGAAATATGCCACGGCGTTAGGTCTTGAATTTAGCAAAGAGAAAGTTACTATCATTACAAATTCTCAGTCATCCATGAGTTTGTACTAGCAAGTTTTGGGGCACTTCTGAGTTACGGAGTGCCAACTGTGAAAGTTCTGGACATAATCGAGTGAGAATCAATTGAGCATGAAATCGTAAGACGTTATTTACAACTCTACGATACATCAATAAAAAGAAACAAAATAATGCAGCGTTCGCAGTGCGAACATCAATCCCACTTCACCAAAGACTAACCACGTTTGAATCTGTTTCCTCTGCTCTAGATAACTTGCTTTCCCATAACTCCAAAGCATAACGCTTCTCAGCCAAATATTCGTATCTATCGTAATGTTTTGAGCTAACGTCGTTTAGAGCATGGTTTTGTAGCCTGTCTCTCAATGCCTTACTTACCCCAATCTCTCCCATCAATGTTTTACAGGTTCGACGTAAATCCCTAGGGATAAAATACTCAAATTGCGGGTGATCATCTCTATAACGAGCAATGACTTGGCTCAATGAATCTAAGCGAACGTGGTCATTGTCATCTTTATGATGCGGGAAAATAAATGGACTAGCTGAGTTGCTTTCTCTGAGCCTTTCTAAGATAGACATCGCTGATTCAGTTAAAGGGACCAAGTGGCTACGCTTGTTTTTCGAAAGGTCCGGAGTGACAAGTAACGTTCGTTCATCCCAATTGATTGCCGTCCATTTTGATGCTGCAATCTCATAAGGTCTTTGTCCACCAGTATGAATACAAAGAAGAATAAGGCATCGCATCATTTCTGAGGATCGAACTCCTTCTATATCAAACTCAATATCATGCATAAACTGATGTAATTCCGTGAACGTTAGATAGCGCTCCCCTACTCGTTCTGCATCTTTTTGTTTTGGTATAGAAGATACTGGATTAAAGACGAGACCAAACTTAGCGTCTCTCAAGTAATTCGCAGGATCATTGTCATGTGAAAGGCCATAATTAAATGCGGCATGAAGGTAGCTTCTGACTCGATTGCTTTGTGTAGCGGCACCACGTTGTATCATGTGAGCTAATATCGTAACGATATTAGACGTCGTCACATCACAAGCCTTTGTTTCTTTGGAGATAAATGGATAAACCTCTTTCTCCAGTGACCGATAAACGTTTTGATAAGTCCGCTTCCCCTCTTTTTTCATTTGGTTTACATAACTTTGAAACAGCAACTCTAAGCTTCCCTTGCTCTCCTCCTCTCTTCGAGCTACTTCACGCTTTTTCTCTGCGTTGGCTAATTCAAATTTAGGATCGAGTCCCTGCTTTAACATTAAGCCCAGTTTATGCGCCTCCTTCCGCGCATCAACAAGACTGAGCGCCGGAAATCGCCCTAACTGAATAAAGAGACGTTTACCCTCGCGGTAGTAGCGAAAGACAAACCCTTTATTTCCACTAGCAAACACTTTCACTCCAAGACGTCCAGCGCCTTTAGTTCGGTCATCATCCCAAACGTAATACGCATTACTTTTAGGCTTTAAACCCACAATTTCTTTTTGCGTAATTGCCATAACAGTTCCTTTGTTGCGCAACTACACCCAGAGTTAAATTGGGTGTAGTTGTGGGTGTAGTTAGGAGGTCTCTTAATGACAGTTTGTGAGATATCACAAGATAAGGCAAGCTAAACAATCCACTAATTATCAATAATTTAAATACAATTTGAGATAGCATGGAATTTGATAAAACAAATATTATCACGACTCATAATCGATTGGTCCCCAGTTCAAGTCTGGGAGGGGCCACCAAATCTCGATAAGGCGTATGAAGAAATTCATGCGCCTTTATCTTTTCTGGTCCGGTCTATATCCGGTCTGCGATTACTTCCGGTAAGCTCTGGTCCATTAGGTCAGCCGAAAGACTCCACGCAGTCACCACAGAGTCACACTTCCCCTATCAGAGTGATATCCACCATCAGAACCTTCTCTCGTCTGTACAGCACGAATCAGAGCAGATACATACCACTCAACACCAGAACCGAACCCCAGAAAAACTTCGCGCTGGAACCAACAAAAATATAACCAACATTCCGTTCCATTAGGTCCAGTTATTAATATAAATATAATTTAGATACCTAAATGGGGTTCTAGCTGAGATTACGCAGGAGACTCAGCACCGAAGATTAGGACAAGATGAATGTTGAATCATGATGACCGATTACCCTCAGTGGTAATCGGTCTGTCTTTCTCTAATGTCATTTCGGCCAGTAATCAGCAGCAACCAACCACAGCACCAGAAACAGCAGCTAATCACGGGGCTGGTATTCATACTGGAACCGGAAAAATTAACGGCACACTGGATTACAGCGCGAATCTGGTATGAGTTAGGGCTAAGAGTTGGGTTAGTCGAATAGGATGCGAATCTAGCTGGTTACTGTCGGGACTGTCACGGCTGTCAGAACCGTCGGCGCTGTCATGACCGTCGCAACTGTCAGGACTACAGGGAAAATACATCTACTGCCGCCGCCGTCGGCAAACTGGACGGAAAACCTAAATAGGAAATTTACCTTAGGGTTCGTGTCCAGCTCGGTATCTAGCCAAAATCACAGCTAAAGACCGGATAGAGACCGGACCGACGACGCCGTCACGATAATTACAGAAACTACATCATGCAGGAAGTTAGGCAGAGTAAGCCTTAGAAGAAGATTACAGGGCCAGTCTGGTGTGACCGACCCAGCGATCTAGGATTTTAGATTGG
>NZ_JAPEID010000067.1:0-7721 GCF_028823755.1 Vibrio sp. VP6 | reverse complement strand
GGAGTATATTCATGCGCATCTGTAAAAAGTGTCGCACTTCAAACTTGATACTAAGCTAATTTTACGCTCGCTATTCGCCAGTAGCCGACAAGAACGGCCAATACCACCCATTGCGTTAAATACCATAGATAATACGATGCTTGGCTATCAATTAAGTAAAAATAAATTACTAGTCCGAAACTCGTTAACACCGAAAAGACATATAGGAACCATAGCGCTACACAAACATTATTGTTGAATTCAGAAAGCTTCTCTCCCCGATCTATACCTGAGAGAAATATAAGCCCAAAACCAATAATGCTACCTACTCCAAGCTGGAAAAATGAAAGCGGAACCAAAACCCAAAGTGACATTTTTATCTCCCTGATTAGCCTAACGCCCAGTTAAGGGGTGAAGCACGCAATGACTAAGCCGCTGCATTCCACTTCAACACCGAAATCAACGCATACCAAAAATGCCACGCGTGCTGAATCCCACTTGAACTGTTTGTTATGTGCGTACATTTAACGAAAGCACATCCCTTACATCACGAGAGTCAGACTCTTTCCAACGAGATACTTTTTTACCTTGTGAAGTAGTGTCTACAAGTACTTCGATTGTGTAGTTTGATTTGTATTTTCGTTTTTCGAACTGTTGGTGCAAAAAGGCTGCAAACTGTTCTGCTAACTCTATTGAATCAAGGTAAATGCTCTTCCCACGCAATCGTCCGGCAGGTGAAGCACTGACAGTAATCATTGAATTATCATCATGCTCCCAATGATAAGAGCGCAGGTTTTGAGGTAGAAGATCATTTCTCACGCGAATAAGTACTGTCGCATACTCTACGACACTCCTATTCGGAAAGTCTCCCAGCTTTCTAAGCATGTTACTTTTTTTCCCTAAGCACATAACGCCGCATTAAGGTGTGAGCGATGCTTGGCTACACTTGAGCGAAGCGAAAATGCCAAGCGTTGCGAATCACTCTTAAATGCTTTGTTAAGTGCCTGATTCCATGAGAAATGGAAAGTTAATCATACAAGCAAGCTTTACCCTTTCATATATGTCATTGTCGTCTTCCAAATGACTCGCAACGCATAGATAGTATTTTTTGCCCTGATATTCTTGGAATATGACCCACTCACCTGTTAATTTCTGTTTTTGTGCTCGCTTTTCAAACATTCCAACAGTCATTTCATGCGCTAAAAACATAGCCATTTCATCATCGCAATACCCAGAAGTATTTTGTTCAAATGCCTTGTGTATGACCTTGTCTAGATTCGCATTACCTCCACGATCAAAACCAAATTGGGCATTCATATTTCCTAAGAAAAAACGAGCGTCGAAGAAATGAGATTTATATAGTCCTTTCAGTGGTAGGTGCTTAAATTGACCAACTTTGGAAGCACTTCCTCTTTCTATGCGCTTTAGTTGGTCACCTATACCATGGACACTTAAAATTCGCTTAGTTTCAAAGTGATGAATCTGAGCTATTAAAACAGAACTAATCCTAGACAGATCTAGCCCGTAGAAAACAATGCTAGATTTAGCGTATTCTCGGAGCTCTTCATTATTCATATCGACTTCACTTACTGATCTAACGTAAGGCACTTAACGCCCTGTTAAGGTGTGAGCAACGCAATACTGAAGCCCCCGCATACCACCTTATACACTAGACGCAACGCATAGCAAAAATGCCAAGCGTTGCGAATCACTCTTAAACAGTTTGTTATATGCGTACTCAAGGGCTTTACCTAACAATTATAAAAATAGTTTTCAAAGCACATAGTGCTTAACCAATTTTTACTTCATAAGGCGTAGTACCCTCATCCTTGTTTTGATTAAGGATAATCTCTGCGGTAGCGTTGAATTTCGATTTAAGCAGGTTTCGAATCTGATTGTATCTCAAGCCCTCATTGTAATCGCTAGCAAGATGATTCTGTATGTTCCAGGAATCACGTAACTTGTATAACTCATCATATAGTTCATCTTCATTCATAGAGCTGTAACTCATAACTTTCTCCTTTAAATTTAATAGCATATAACGCCCTGTTAAGGGGTGAGCAACGCAATACCAAAGCCGCCGCATACCACCTTAAACACAAAAACCAACGCATAGTGAAAATGCCACGCGTTGCGAATCCCTCTTGAACAGTTTGTTAGTCGCGAGGCACCGAGCGACAATTTTAAGCCGAACTAAACTTTGCGAACAACAAACTTTATGTGCTTTGATGCACTTAGGTCAGGCGTAGTCTCAAAGCGGCTCCTCAATGAAACCACTTGGAACAAACAACGCCGCAGAAAACGAACTGACAACACCAAAAAGCTCTTTTGGAAAGCTAATCTCACAGTGCGGACTTTCAACGAAGTCACTGAAACCACGTGGAATTTACAACACCAGAGAAAACGTAATTTCAGCGATTAAATCGGCTTTTGTACCGACAAACTCACCGAGCGGAGTTGCAACCAAAAACAGATTTTCGATTAACCCGCTCTATCACCACCAAAGAACAAAACAAACGCTAGGGTAATTGTAAACTTTGGATTAAAAACAACAGAAACTGAGTTTTGACCATCGACGATGAACCTGTGTACCAAACAAGCAGCTGCGAAATTTTGAGCTTAGAAACACGATTTTGATTGCTAGCTTTTTCTGGCGACTAACGCCGCGTTAAGTAGTGAGCAACGCTTACACTTAACCTAAACCATTACACCTTAAACACAAAATTCAATTTGAGCTGAGAATGCCACGCGTTGCGAATCTGCCTTAAACGCTTTGTTAGCTGTATTTTTCCATTACAAAGTTTCTTAGTTTTTGACCACGGACTTCCATTTCTTGGGCTTGAACTACTTTAAAACCGAAGTGTTCGTAAAATGAACGAGCAGTGATACTGACTTCAGAAAAATAACGTTTTATACCGCGCGAATTGCCAACCTTAAAAACATGATTCATTAGAGCTTTACCTACACCTTTGCCTTGATACTCATGGTGACAAAAGAAATGGTCTATAAGCCCACTAGCTTGCAAATCTGTATAGCCAACAATGAAACCGTCTATTTCAGCAACAAATGGAGATAACCCTTTCATCCGTTTTTCCCAGACTGACGGTTCTAGACGTTCTGGAGCCCAAGCTTCGACTTGAGCTTGAGAATAGTCACGAATATTAATATTCCGAATTGTATAAAAGTGAATATCCCATAGTGCTCTGGCATCTTCTACGCTGTAATTTCTAATTGTAATCATCGTGCTTACTCCATAATACAGCTAACGCCGCGTTAAGTAGTGAGCAACGCTTACGCCTAACCTAAAACATTGTGCCGTAAACACTTAAGCCGATTAAAACCAAAAATGCCACGCGTTGCGAATCTGCCTTAAACGCTTTGTTATGTAACAATATTTTCGATGCTATAAATACGGCCAGCATACAGTTTACTGCCAATTTTGTAGGCATTTGGTGCTACTGTTTTGAGAGAAAAGCCACTTTTAATAAGCACATTTTCTGAACCAACGTTTCCTTCTGTAACTACGGCACTAAATGCCGTAATAGCTTGTTCATTAGAAGCCCAATTGATTAATGCTTTTAATGATTCTGTACCAAACCCGAGACCATGGTATTGAGGGAGAATTAAATACCCTACGTCTGCCACACCATCGATTAGGTGAAAACCAGTGACACCGATTTTTTCACCAGTTTCCCGTATAGTCATTGTAAGGCATACCCAATTTTCTGAAGTTATAGACCTCCGAGGAAGCCTTGATTCAAATCTTTCTTTTATTTCTAAAGGAGATGGCTCATCGAAACATAAGCTAATAACAGCAGGATCACGATGTAAAGACTCAAATAATTCCCAATCTTTGTCCGTAATTTGAGTCATTTTCAGTCTAGCCGTAAGTATTTCCATGCTCGATTTTTCCTTGTTACATAACGCCCAGTTAAGGGGTGAAGCACGCAATGACTAAGCCGCTGCATTGCACTTCAACACCGAAACCACCGCATACCAAAAATGCCACGCGTGCTGAATCCCTCTTGAACTGTTTGTTATGTTTAAGATTCAAGACCTTACGTTCCGCTATACAGAAGCATACCCCAACTAACTTTTGCAAACAAAAACCAAAAGCCTAAAAACTGATTTAACTCATTAGCTTAGGCAAATTAAACTTGAGCTTTAATAGCAGAAAACACAAAACGAAGTCTAACTTTAAGAGTTAAACAAATGTCCTCACGTTAAACTTGCTCCGAAATTCAATGAGGCAACTCTCAGAATTTTTAGCGCCAAAGAATAAATGTCCGAAAAGCAACGTCCAACAATGCCAACTTGCCGAAAAGACCTAAATTGGATGACTTAGGAAACAAAAAAAACACAACCTACTGATTTTACATGATTAAACATAACGCCGCATTAAGGTGTGAGCAACGCTACCACGAAACTCAATCAAGCCACCGTAAACACAAAACCCAACGATGAAATGAAAAATGCCATGCGTTGGGAATCACTCTTAAATGCTTTGTTATGTTAATTTTCACCAATAATATCAAATACTTCTTTCGAGCTTAGCTGTACTTCATTTCTTGGAGCTTGTTTGGCTAATGAACCGATCTTGTCATTGTAAGGTAATAGCCTTACTTGACCTTTGGGAGAGAAACAATTTTTACCAGAACGATAGAAGCTTTTCCCCGAGTACCCATTTGTATAACTTTCTACAACAATTCTCTTTTGCTTTGTATGTGCGGGAACTTTAACCGTTACGACTGCATAGGTATTTGTATGCCAACTTGTATCATGAACTAATAACTCCTGCCCCAAATAAGGTGGATTGTCTTCAAAGTATTCTTTGACGCTGTCAAAGCTCCAATGAAGAGAAGCTGCATTTCTATGTTTTCGAAACTCTTCTTGCTGCTTTTCACGACAATCACTGCATGTTCCATGAGAAACTTTGAAGTCACTGACCCTGATTGGGAAAGGCTTAGTCATTCTAGCTATGAACTTGGTGTGGCAATAAGAGCATGTTTTTCTCCACTCAACCACTGAATCATTTTTCAAGATTTATACTCCATTAACATAACGCCCTGTTAAGGTGTGAGCAACTTAATACCGAAGCTCCCGCATACCACGTTAAACACTAAAACCAACGCATGGTAAAAATGCCACACGTTGCGAATCACTCTTGAACAGCTTGTTATGAAACTTTTACTTTTAATAATAAACGCCATCTAAATGCACGTAGCTCAGAGGAAAGCCATATTTCCCAGCGGACAGTTGTGAAATAATCGAACGAAATACTAAACGTATATACACACTCTGGTTTAGTGAAGAGTTTACTACGTAAGTTCTACCACTTGAAAGCTGGATACAATACGCATATTCATCCATCTTATCTGGCTGTCGAAGACTAGCTGTAAATGCAGTCCTACCTTCAATAATTGTGGGAAAAGTTACTTTTGTATTCGTAATAGAGTTGTAACAACCCTTTCGCCATACAATCTCGCTACTGGAATCAATTACTCCTACAGCTTGTAGTTGTACTTTTGCCTGCGAGTCATTATGGATAGTAATTTTATCATTATAGTTTCCATTAATCAGATGTAACTTCACCCGATGCGCATCCTTACGGAACGTTATAAAAATAGCAACACCTGACATCAGCATTGAAAGTGATGAGATAATTAGTGTAAGTTCTGACTCCACAATGACTTTACTCCTAAATCAAATTTAACCAAGTTTCATAACGCCGCGTTAAGGGGTGCAGGCACGCAATACAAAAGTTTCTGCAAAGCACCTTAAACACTGCACCCAACGCATAATAAAAATGCCACGCGTGCCAAATCCCTCTTTAACGCTTTGTTAGGTAATTATTTTTCAGGAACTCCATAGCCTCACTGGCAACGACCTGAAAGTCGATAGAAGTCCCATCATTGTATTCAACTAGAAGAGCTGGTGTATCAAAGCTTTTGAAGCAAAACGCTCGAGAGAAACTACCTTGTTTTTGGCTAACTTCTCTCAAATTAACTTTTGCCCGATCTATTCCTGCGTGTTTATCCGAATCGCAAATATCATTGATTGCAGCCAATGCTTTACAAGCATCTCGCATATCTCTTTGGCAATCTCTGACTTTGTCAAAATTACAGTTACACAACTTTTCTCTATGCGCGTAATCTGTACACTGCCATAGCTTTTGCGCGAGTTCATCAGCTAAATCTGTACATAAAGGGGCGGCTATGTATTTTTTATACATAGCTTCCGCATCTGACAGCTTCTTCTCGAAACTTGCTTTGGAAAAAGAGAAATTTTTAGTCAATGAGTCCACCTGCTTCCAATTACCTAACGCCGCATTAAGGGGTGAACAACGCCACCACCCAACCTAAGCTATTGTGCAGTAAACACTAAAGCTGATTCAAACCAAAACTGCCAAGCGTTGTGAATCCCTCTTGAATGCTTTGTTAGTTGCCAGACCTAACACTTTCATTTGAAGTGGATTGCCGCTTTGCCAACACGAGCTTTACGTGTATTAAGAAACTCAAATCAGGCGCAGTTTCAAAGCGCCTGTCACTGAAACCACTTGGAATTTACAACGCCGTAGAAAACGGACTTTGAACACCAAACAAACCTTTTGGAACGACAATGCAGCAGAGCAGGCTTTCAACAAGCTAACAGCCTCTGAAACAGAAAGCCCAAATCGCGCAAGGAACCAAAGAACAATTTTCACAACACCTAATAACTAGAAATTGAAATACGAAAACCTAGCCAAAAACACACGGACATTAGCCCTAAGTATTCTGCTTTAGGTACTTTTTTTCTCGTCGGCAACTAACGCCCTGTTAAGGTGTGAGCAACGCAATACCTAAGCCGCCGCATACCACCTTAAACACTAAACGTAACGCATAGTGAAAATGCCACGCGTTGCGAATCACTCTTAAACAGTTTGTTAGCCGCTCATTCCCAAAGGTTATTGCTTGCTCAATAGGAACTTACGCAAGTCTCTCTCAGCACGCATAACAAACAGAATAAATACTTTGTCGCCGTCTTGTTTATAGAAAACGCGGCACGGATTAACTACAACTTCACGATAGCTTAGATGTTCTAATTCAGGCGGAATGCGACCCGATTCAGGGAAAGCCTCTAAGCGCTCGACTTTAGAAACGATCGTTTGAACCAATTGTTTTGCAGCTACGATATTTTCAAGTGCGATGTATTCAGCGATATCATTGAGGTCGGATAGCGCTGGCTCAGTCCAGATTATTTCAGCCATTTTGACATTTTGTCCTTGGCTTCATCGTGACTCACCACTTTACCATCCGCTAATGCACGTTCACCTCGTGCAATCCCCTCCAGAATCGCCAAACGATTTTGCATAAACTCGTAATCATCAACATCAACCAGATATGCCGATGGCTTGCCATGTTCGGTAATTAACACTGGTTCTTTAGTGTCGTGGAGATCGGCAAGGATTTTTGTTGCTTGACGTTTGAGTGATGTAACTAGTTCTACTTTCATGAGAGCTGCTCCAAAGGAATACTAAAGTGATACTATTCTATCACTTTGAGTATAGCAAGCTCCATGACGGCTAACGCCCAATTAAGGTGTGAAGCACGCGACCACTACACTTGACTAGGACGCCGTAAACATTTAACTAAATTGAAACCAAAAGTGCCGAGCGTGCTGAATCACTCTTAAATTGTTTGTTATGTTTCTTGGATTCAAGTACGAAGTGCGACACCTCTGAACATAAAAACAGTGAAATGCGA
>NZ_JAPEID010000066.1:0-7764 GCF_028823755.1 Vibrio sp. VP6 | reverse complement strand
GCCGCTCAGATCGTAGTTTCTTGATTTAGTTCCATCGAATTACGCAACAAAGCCATGTTGATACACAGTTTTTCAGGCAGATATTCAAACGAGAAAATGATTGTTCTCCACTTGAATATCGTAAAAGAAACCAAGTTAAAGCTGAATGATAAGCATATCTCATGGCCAGAATCATGATCTATACAACATTATTAATTGAATAGTCGTATTTACATTCGTTTTAAATCCATATTATAGTTCGAACGAAAATGGCAAACGTTTGCTATTTTCGTTCGAGTATAAATGGGTTAGTCTTGAATTGATTTTTAATAACGGTAACTTATACTTATATATACGTATTCTTATAATTACTTAATTTCTATTAATAATATTGTCGTTCATATAATGTATATTGTTTGTTATGAAATAAACCAATATGAATATTATTAAGTAATTACTTAAAATTAAAGGGGGATTTAGACCTTATAAAGGGGGTGATTAAGACACAATATTATAAAGTTATCTTTTTTTAATTAATTATTTCGCAACGTGAAATAATAGTTAAAACAGATATTTACAATGTTTTTTATCTTGTCGGATCAGTGGTAAACTCAATGAGTAAGCAATTGGTTTCTTATACAACTGTTTAATGCTTAGACGTAAAATAAGACACTGAGTTATAGAGGGGAGCTATTTATTAACTGGCTTCATCTGTAGCTTTATGGATTTATAAAAATTATAACTATCGGAAAATTATTGGGTCTTGGTGTTATTTAAATGAAAGCTAATAAACGTACCATCGATGTAAAGTACTTGCGCACTTTTTCACATGTTGCAAGGCATAGAAGTTTTACTGCGGCAGCAGAAAGTCTATATTTAACCCAACCAGCCGTTTCACAACATATTAAAAAACTTGAATGTACTATAGGGGCTGAAGTCTTCGATCGAAAAGATGGATTCAATCTGACTAAACATGGCCAAATATTGCTTAGTTATACAGACAGAACAATGTCTTTATATGACCAATTATTTGACGAATTGGCTCAAGTAGATATGTTTGATCGGTACTCTATTGCGATATCTGATTCATTTGCCCCTGAGTTGGTCGCTAAGGTAATTAGCTCTTTTAGAGTGTATAACGACGTCGAGTTGGCTATTACAAGTTATAGCGACATGAATTGTGTTGATAAAGATAACCACGATTTAGTCTTCGCTATTGGTGACACCACTTCCGTGGAAGGTCGCGTTTTCCCCCTAAATAGAGAGCAATACATTTTAGCTTGCGACTGTGCCGTCAAACCTGAGGAGTGCTACCCTGAGCGAATCGTCTTTTGTAATACCTTGACTAGGCGAGATGCCGAGGTATTGCTTGATTCTTCTCGGGTGGATATCTCTAGGGTAAAACATTGGCTTACCACTTCTTCCTCTCGATTGATGATCAATGAACTGCAAGCGGCAAATACTTTTGTTATCTGTCCTAGTTGGACATTAGGTGATTACAAGTGTAGCCAATATCCGCTATCCAAGTATATCGAGATGTACGTATGGTGTAATGACTCTGCTGCGAAGAAAATTGACCAAGAACGTTTGAGAAGTTTGATTACCGAAACATTCCGACTTACTTCTAAAGGCGTGGTTGGTAGGCCACCTACGGGTCGCTTACTAACCAGTTGTGAAGTGATGTAGAAAAACGCCATGCCTATTGAATAAATAGACATGGCGTTTGTTTTAATAATGATTAAATTAATGACATGTAGAAGAAAAAGAGCCCACTTATACCAATTGGTATTGTGTAAGGGATACCATTCTCAAAAGGTGTTTTTTTGCGATAAACAGACATTAACCACATAACCAATATTTGAATCCCACCCAGTAATCCTATCGCTACTATTGCCGCTAACATATATTCATCGTTCACTCCTAAGAAAAGTGCGCCAATGAGTTTTACATCTCCGCCGCCTACAATATTTATCAACCAAAGTATAAAGAAACAAATAAAAACAGAGGTACTCACTGCGAGCTGAGTTAGTGGTTCTGGAGTAAAGAACAAGCTAAGTAGTGAAGTAATGAAGATAATAAGAAGAAATCGATGTTTCACAATTCTATAGCGAATGTCACCATAGAATATGAGTAAGACATTAACCAGGCAAGTTAGCCATAAAGCAAAATTTATATAATTCATTTTACTATTTTAAATGTGTTACTTCTAAATTCAAATCATTTTGGATAATAAAAAATTATGTAATGGATTTCATTACTTTTATAACAACATCTTATATGTAAATAAAAAAGCTTAATTGGTGTGATTGTTTCTGTTGATGTAAATTTTCTTCGTTCACGAAATGAGTGATTAATTCAAGGGAAATAGAGGTAAACATGCTTTTAAATATCAATTCTAAACTTCGTAATATCCGCAACAAATTTAAGTCTGACAAACGTGGTGTCACTGCTGTGGAATACGCAATCATCGCTGTAGCAATGTCTTCAATTATTCTATTTGTATTCAAAGATGGCACTTTGAAAACAACGTTAAATGATGCAATGGGTAAGATCTCTACGTCGATGGATAGTGCTAATTCAGCCGGTGGCAGTGGTAGTAAAGGCGGTACTGCCGACGGTAAACAAGGATAAGTTAACCCGTTATAAATTTAGAGAGAGGGGAAACCCTCTCTTTTAAGGTTTTTATTCTATGAGTAGAGCATTAATTTTTGTATTTGTTGCCATCACTATGTTTTTGGCCTTTTTTTACGTCAGTGATTTCTTTGACCAGCCAGAGCCTGTGGCCGTCGTGGAAAATGAAGTGTTTGTACAAGTCGCATTTGTTAATCGAACTGTGAACAAAGCTGATCCCGTCAATATTGATGCAATTGATATTCGTGAGTTTTCAGAGTCAGAAGCAAAACAGCATTCTTATACCCCTTATACGAGTATCAAGATTGAATCTGGCGCTCTATGGGCAAAAGATGTCACCGAAGGAACTCAACTAACGTCAAACTTGGTTTCTAACCCCGGCGAAAAAGATTACATGTATCTTTCGCTTAAAAAAGATCAGGTCCCTTATTACTACCTTTCTCAAGGCAGTAGCATTGTTGAGGCGTTACCAATACAACCTGGCGACCGCGTCAGCTTTGTCGCTACAACCTCATCTCAATCGAATTTATTAGAAAGCGGTTATTCCGATATCGATAGTTTAACAAGCAACGTCATTATTGATGGTGCATTAGTTTTACAGGCGATGAATGTGTCTGAAGATGATTCGTCAAACGAAGACTATGGCTTGATCATCGCGTTGACCGTTAAACAAGTACTTAAGCTTGAAATGGCACAAAAGATCGGAGCTATAACGTTGGTTCCTGCAAAGATGGTTCATAAATACTTATCTGTGAAAAGTAGCGATTTAATTGAGCATCGATTTGGCGTTCGACAGCTGAGAGGGAATTAAGGGTGTTCAATAAAAATATACTATTAGTCACATTAGGAGTGGCGCTATTACTCCCAGCTTCAGTCTCCGCAGGGGAGCTATTGAGCTTAGATAAAGGCGCAGCAAAAACCATTAACGTAAAACGCAACATCGACACAGTATTTGTCGCAGACACTCAAATTGCGGACTACAAGGTAATCGCAAATGGGAAGCTCGTGATTTACGGTATCGGTCGTGGTGCAACGTCGATCATTGCTTATGACCGAGCCGGAAACGAAATTTATAACGCAGAAGTGGTAGTCAACAAGAGTCTAAGACTTTTAAAGCAAACCATTATTGCGAGATATCCAGATGAAGACATTAAGCTGACCAATATTGGTGAGCAAATAGTCATTGATGGTGTTGTTAGCAGCGAAGAGATCAAAGACAAAGTTTACCGCCATGTTGGCGAGATGCTGAAAAAGAGTAAGCAAAGAAATACTTTTGAGCTTTCTGGCGCAAATGGAGAATCCGTTGATCCGCTTGACTATACAGCTACTTACGTTTTCGAAGATATCATCAACAACCTAAAAGTGCTCACTACCGATCAAATCAATGTGAAGTTGACGGTTGCAGAGGTTTCGAGCTCATTCTTAACAGAACTCGGCGTGTCATACGCAGAGACGAATGGTAAGTCGATTGGCGGTGCTGGTCAGTTCGTCAACAAAATTCTGGACTTTACGGCAGAAGATATCGTCGCGGTTATCTCAGCGAGTGGCAACGACAGTATCGGCCAAGTGCTGGCTGAGCCAAACTTGTCGGTAATTTCTGGCGAATCGGCGAGCTTTCTTGTCGGTGGTGAAATCCCAATTACCGTTCGAGACAACGATGGTATTTCCGTAACTTATAAAGAATACGGGGTAAAGCTGTCTATGGTTGCTAAGGTGACAGATTCAGAAAACATCCGCCTGTCACTGCTACCAGAAGTGAGCTCGATTGATAAAACCAATGGTGTGAACTCCGGTCTAGTTAGCGTCCCTTCGCTACGAACTCGAAAAGCTCAGACAACAGTTCAACTGAAAGATGGCCAAAGCTTCGTGTTAGCTGGTCTTTTAACGTCGGAAGAGCAGGAGTCATTGGCAAAAATTCCTTATCTAGGCGACATCCCAATTCTTGGTGCGTTATTCAGTAAGACCAATACCGAAAGAAGAAAGACGGAGTTGATCATCGTCGCGACAGTTAATCTTGTCGACCCTGTCAAAGAAACCGACATCAAGCTGCCGAAGTTCGAGCGAACGAGTGACCTTGAGCGCTTGCTGAAGCTCGATCTTTCGAAAGTTGATGACGAAGAATTGGAAAATACGATAAAGGCGGGAGGCTTTAACTAATGAAGGCAAACCTATTATTGGTCGTTTCCGTTTTACTGACCGGTTGCTCGGTATCGGTAACCCCAAATAAAACGACGGTAGACACCATTGTGGAAACCTTTGAGTTTCGAGTCACCAACAAAGACGTGGCAATGGATAAGTCGGTTAACTTTGTTAATCAAATCAATAGCCAATACCCAAAGTCTACGTTTGCAATCAATTACGACACCGAAGAGAGTCAATTTGTTGATGGTTTTGTAAAAGAAATCAAAGCCAAAGGCGTAAATAAACTGCGATACACACTGAACGCAAACAGTGAGGGCAAAGGTGTAAAAATTGTCGCGAAGTATCACAAGATTCAAGAACAAACCTGTGATGCAGTTTCATTCAATACTCTTAAAAATCATCCATTTGGATGCAGCTTGGAATACAACAGACGTTTGAGTATGACGAATCCTGTCGTGGAGTAAAAAATGGATTTAGATAACCTATTCAAAACGACTTCATCGAGTAAAGACAAAAAGAATAACACCATTGATCTGGTTGTTTCAGATGATATGGCTTTTCTGCAAGCGATCGATGAGCTCTATGCGATCGAAGGTTTCGCATCACCTCTTAAAGTAGATGATATCGATGATGAGAGTTGGCACAAAACAAGTGCAGAAATAAAGCATGTCGTTCTTGATTTGCGAGATTGTGGCGAGCTTGTTTCGGAAGTGGCGGAAATATCTTCAAGATTAGATGTGAGCATCTCTCTGATTGTGTTGAGCAACACGGACTCAATCTTGATGCGTGACAAAGTGCTGTCGTTAGGTGCGAACTACATTCTTTGGGATCCGGAACTTGATGGCTTGTTGGGCGCATTAAAAGAGTCTGGTAAAGACACATTTTCGCCAACGGTGAAGAAAAAGTCGCGAATCGCTAAAAGAGTCTTGATGCTTGGTAGTAAAGGCGGTGTTGGCGTGTCAACCATCAGTGCTTTTTTATCCCATAGCTTGAGCCAGCAAGCGAGCTTAAAAACGTTGCTTGTTGAACACGATACGCTGGCATTAAATTCGGATATTTTCTTGGGTTTAAAAGGGCTAAAGGCGCAACAAAATAGCATCGATTTAAACCAATCTGAGCTCGATGCCGCAATTGCTGGGAGCTATGTACACCCGATCAAAGACAAGCTTGATTTCCTTGCCCTTGAAAAGAACATTGCATGCATAAGCGACCATGCAGACTCTCTATTTAGAATTTCTAATGAGCTGGTGGATCAGTACAACTTCATCATAGATTCATTGCCTTTAAATGCGATAAACGAACTGACTTCAGAAGACATCAATGAAAGATACAACCGCATTTTTGTTGTTTGTGAACCTTCTGTTGCCTCGTTACGCGCTTACCACTCGATAAAGAAAAAATTAGGAAAGGCCGAGCATCGAATCATTTTTTCTATGACTCGATCGCAGAAGGATTACATGATGCCTCTCCAAGGCGCCAAAGAAAAAATTAAAGCGAAAGACACCATTGATTTCGTTTATGAAGCCAATTTGGAAAAGTTGATCATCCAACAGGGCATTCACAATACGGCGAAAATTAAGTTCACCCCAGCTATTGCAAATATGGTGAATTCGCTGACTGGTAAAAAAGTCAAAGTGCAGAAAAAGTTCGCGTGGTTTAAGAAATGAATCACCTAAAAGAAGTTTATATTGACATAAGAGACGAAATCTTTGACGCGCTTGATGCCGCTTCTTTAGTCGATGTCGAGCCATTGGAGCTTGAAAGCCAACTAAAAGATTCCGTCAATATTCTTATCGAGAAAAAGCAACTGCAAATCAGCAGTTTGAAGCGTTTAGATCTCGTCAAAGCACTACTGGATGAACTTAAAGGCTTAGGGCCGCTTCAAGCGTTGGTTGATAACGATGATATCTCGGACATTATGATCAATGGCCCGTCAGATATTTTCATCGAAATCAACGGCAAGGTAGAGAAGTCGCCAATCCAGTTCGTCAATGAAAAGCAGCTCAATACTATCGCCAAACGCATTGCATCCAATGTAGGGCGTCGAATTGATGAATCGAAACCGCTCTGTGATGCGCGTTTAGAAGATGGTAGTCGTGTAAACATCGTAATACCACCTCTTGCGATTGATGGTACTTCAATCTCAATTCGTAAGTTTAAAGAGCAAAAAATCAAGTTGGAAAACTTGGTTCAGTTTGGCGCGCTGTCCGTTGAAATGGCGAAGCTACTTTCCATTGCGAGCCACTGCAAGTGCAACATTCTTATTTCAGGTGGTACTGGTTCTGGTAAGACAACACTACTGAACGCTTTGTCAGGCTTTATCGGCAGTGGTGAACGTATTGTCACCATTGAAGATGCTGCCGAACTTCAGTTGCAGCAGCCGCACATTGTGCGTTTGGAAACGCGCCAAGCAAGTGTCGAAGGTACTGGTGAAATTACCGCCCGAGATTTGGTGATTAACGCCCTTCGTATGCGACCAGACAGAATCATCGTCGGTGAGTGTCGTGGCGGTGAGGCATTTGAAATGCTTCAAGCGATGAACACCGGTCACGATGGATCTATGTCAACACTGCACGCGAACACCCCTCGTGATGCAATTGCGCGTGTCGAGAGTATGGTAATGATGGCTACAGCAAGCCTACCGCTTGAGGCGATTCGTCGCACTATCGTGAGTGCGGTCGATCTGATCGTCCAAGTACGAAGACTGCATGATGGTAGTCGTAAAATATTGTTCATCAGTGAGATCGTTGGCCTCGAAGGGGACAGCGTGGTGATGGAAGACATTTTCCGCTTTGAGAACAATGGCGTAGGTGATGAAGGAAAAATCTCAGGTGAATTCCGAACGCCAGGTCTTTCTAAGCGTTCTGTGATTTATGAGAGAGCTAAGTTCTTCGGCTTAGATGGGGCACTTCAGGAGTTGTTCTCATGATGCTGATCGTCATTTCACTATGGGTTGCTGTGGCTTTGTTGCGTAATTCGATGGAACTAAATCAAGAAACTACGATCTGAGCG
>NZ_JAPEID010000065.1:0-8060 GCF_028823755.1 Vibrio sp. VP6 | reverse complement strand
GCGCCGCCAATCGCGAAAATTGCACGTAATACAGGATGAGCTTCGTAAGTTTTATGGCTCCAAAGGCGATGATATCCCGCAGTAATCGACAGGTTAGTGAAACTGAATGCAAGGATACCCCAAATCAAGTGCTCCCAGCCCAGTCCATAATGATATGCGTACCAAGGCATTACAATAAACGTTAGAACAAAACTGGCTGAAAAAATCAATATATTCAACCAGATAAATGGTGGTTTGTTTTGATTCACTGAGGTATTCCTAACTTTGAGCTAACAACTGTTCGCTAGAATATCAGCGAACACGTGTAAGTCAAATTAAAGTTAGATAAATGTGACTATTCTTGTTGAGCTGAGCCGGAATTCTAACTGGGATATTTTGCTTTTAATTTAATAATGAGTAGTATTAAAAAATGAGCTATGGCTTGAGGTGTATGAAATCTACCAAGTAATAGGCTTTATAAAGGTGGAATATGCCAAGGCTCTGTGGAAAAGCAAAAATGTAAGAAAATAGGGATACGTAATGGAATTACGATTAGCGGAATATAAGGACTATGAACGCATTGCTCAATTGCATGCGGACAGTTGGAAACGTCACTACCGAGGCATTTTAACGAACACTTACCTGGACAGCGAAGCCATCGACGACAAATTGTTGATTTGGCAGACTCGCTTAACCAATCCTCCATTTAACCAACATATCGTTCTTGCAGAAGAGGGGGGCTTGTTACTCGGCTTTGTCTGTGTCTTCGGCAATCATGACTTTGAGCGCGGTACATTCATTGACGCTCTGCATGTTGATGATAGCTATCGTGGTCGTGGTATCGGCAAACAACTCTTGCTTGCCGTTGCAGAGTGGCAACAGCAATACTTCAAAGATTCAGGATTGTATCTAGAAGTTGTCTCGCAAAACACATCAGCGATTTCGTTCTATCAACATATTGGTGGACAAGAATGCCAAGAGCGTACGTGGCGTGCTCCGGGCGGAACAGAAGTAATGGAAAAAGTGTTCCGTTGGTCTAACGCGCAAGCGCTGGTAAATGGCATTGAGGAAAACGTCATCTATTCATAACGCTTGCTAAGCGAAAGAACGGAGACGATAAGAGCAGCACTGACGCTGCTCTTTTTTGTTTGCGGGATAGTTAACAATCTGGCGAGTTAAAAAGACAGGCCCATTTCCTTTAACTCACTTTCACATTGGCTCGCGTTTTCAAACTGAATAGCAGCCATGCACACCTGTTTGGCCCCTTCGACGTTGTAAGGCATATCATCCAGAAAAACGGTTTCTGATGGGTTTAAGTCGTAGCGGGAGAGAAGCGCTTGATAAATTTCCGGTTGAGGTTTTAAAAGTGCGACTTCGGCAGACACAATCGCGCCATCAAAAAGTGGCCAAAAATTGTACGTTGATTTTAAGTGTTCGACAATTTCTACAACATTATCAGTTAGTGCGTAGACACCGTAACCCGCTTGCTTCACCTTTTGTAGAAGCTCAACACTGCCGAACAGTTGAATCTGAGTCTGTTTTACGTAGTAGAAGAAACAGCAACATTCTTCAGCCGTTAAGTCGAGTTCTTGTTGGTAACGGTGTATTGCTTCTTCTTCGCTGATCAAACCTTTGTTGAGGTCTAGCCAAATCTTGTTTGAGAACAGTCTTTTCGCCATTTGTTCTGCATCTACGGAGTGACCAAATGTTAAGCGTACAATCTCTGGTGGTGACCAACGAACCAGTACGTTGCCGACATCGAAAACAACATTTTTAATTTGAGAGCTTTCCATAGAACACCTTTGATTTGTGAGTTGGCCAGAGTAATCAAATGAAGATGAGTGAGAACAACATTCGCGTTGCCCTCGCATAAGTTGATTCTACTTGAATCACAATAAAATAATATGCAATTGAACTCGTTACCAAAAAATTCGTGAAATCAAGCTGAACTTAGATAAAAGACTGAATTTAAAGACAAGCATCGCGAATAAATTG
Organism: Vibrio sp. VP6; assembly: GCF_028823755.1. Classification (NCBI taxonomy): domain Bacteria; kingdom Pseudomonadati; phylum Pseudomonadota; class Gammaproteobacteria; order Vibrionales; family Vibrionaceae; genus Vibrio; species Vibrio sp. VP6. The sequence continues at coordinate 6,086 of NZ_JAPEID010000065.1, read as the reverse complement.
ACGGATTTCGCGCTGCTTATATTTGGCAAGTAATATATAATTACAAAACAACGTGATTATAAAAAAGATAGCAAGTCACAACTTTGAACGTCAGGCGGAGTAGACAAATTAGATAGTATGGATTCGATACGTAAGGTATATGAGTACGCAGAGCCCAATTTAACATTAGTTGGTTGGATGGGATTTATTGGCTTCCCGCTCTACTACTTCGTTTGGGACTTCATGTTCCCGCAATCCTATGAAAACTTGCCGCTACGTTTGTTCTGTTCCGCACTGTTTTTTGGCATCATTTTTCGTAACCGTTTGTCGTCATCATGGCGAAAGTACGTGCACATCTATTATCAAATAACGATTACGACCTGTTTACCTTTCTTCTTTTTTTATATGTTACTCATGAATGATTGGTCCAATGTTTGGGTGATGTCATTCATGTCGGCTATTTTCCTGCATATTTTGTTGGTTCATGTCACAAGGGTCATGTTTGCTCAGACGTTCGCTGGTATTGGTCTAGCGACGTTTTTTGCGTGGATCGCGAAAGGCTTTCATCTCGATATCACAATGGATTGGACGCATGTGCCGATATTTTTGTTTATTTATGTGTTTGGCAACATGTTCTATTTCCGAAATCAGGTCGAGCATGAAGCAAAAGTATCGCTCGCTAAGTCGTTTGGCGCTGGTATTGCTCATGAAATGCGTAATCCACTCAGTGGCTTATGTACGTCGATAGATGTTATTCAGTCTGTCTTGCCTAACAAAAAGGCGATGGGCGAAAAAGATCAGTATGTGATGAGTGGTGAAGATGTAACCTTGCTCCGTGAAGTGAGCGAAGATGCGATGAACATTATTCATTCAGGCAACGAGACAATCGATTTATTGCTCACATCGATTGATGAAAACCGCGTATCTCGCTCTTCCTTCAAAAGATATTCTGCTCAATCGGTGGTTGAAAAAGCCATTGAGAGTTTCAGTTATAAACGTTCGACAGACAGGTTCGCGATCTCATTCGATGCAAGAAGTGAGTTTGACTTTTTGGGTAGCGATACATTGTTAAAGTACGTCATGTATAACTTGTTTAAGAACGCATTTCATCATCGCAGTTCAGACGAGTTTCATATTCATGTGAGTATGCAAAGTAATGACACGGTCAACCAAATTGTAGTGACGGACAACGGATCAGGTATTGCGCCAGATGTGATTCGACATATCTTTCAGGACTTCTATACCACAGGTAAATCGGGCAGCTATGGCCTTGGACTACCGTTCTGTAAGAAAGTCATGCGTTCATTTGGTGGTAATATTAAGTGCATTTCCCAGCCGGGAGAGTGGTCACAGTTTACGTTGACTTTTCCGCCTATCACATCAGATACGGTAACGGAAATTAAAGATGAGCTGACCAAAATGAAATCGATTTTATTGGTTAGTAATCAAGACATTATCGTGCAAAAAATGGCAGATATTAGTCGCTTCATGGGATTTGATGTCACCGTTTTAGATGTAAAAAGCGTCTTTAAAAAGAAAGAATACGAGTTTGAATTTGACCTGATATTTGTCGATGTGGAAAGCCTTGATGTTTTAGAAAACCAATTAGACAGAATCGAATCGTTACTTTCATTTACTGAAGCGCGTGTGGTGTATCTTTTTGAGCACAAACCTGCACAACGAGCTAAAAAAGCCGGCAATGACCCGATTTGGGTAGAGACTCAAGCGTGGCTGCTAAACACTAAAGCTACGATTGAACGTTTGCTTTACGATTCCACTTATATCTCGTCAACCTTGCCATCTGCGCCTTTAGATAAATCCATCAAACGAACCATCATGGTTGTGGATGATAACGAGTCTCTGCGTAAGTTTACGGCGATGTTACTAGAGAAGCAGGGATTTGAAGTGGTACAAAAGGAAGATGGTCAGCAAGCATTGGACACTCTTGAAAAAGAAAATATCGATCTGATTTTAATGGATATTGAGATGCCAATCATGGACGGAGTAGAAGCGTCGCGACGTATCCGTAACTCAGAAAAGCCGTATGCATCTGTGCCGATTATTGCGCATACGGGAGACAGTTCTCCTGTGACGCTAGATAAAATTGGCTCATCCGGCATGTCCGACTTTATCGTTAAACCCGCTGATAAGAATCGCCTTTTCGATAAAATTGCTAACTGGATTTAAAACAGAGCTCAGGATTGAACTGAGCTCTGACCTTTCACTGGAGCCAAGCGTAGGCTCAGCGTCCACTACGAATCAATTTACACAAACTCTAAGTCGGGATGGTCAAATGCCTCCTGACAAGCCGATAAGACGTGATCCACTTGTTGAGCTGTCATGTCGGCATTGACAGAAAATCGAATGATGTTCTTGTTTCTGCCCGTGGCCGGTCGGCAAAATACCGCACCGAAAACGTCTCTTTCTTCAAGGAAATCGCGTACTCGTTCAGTGTTTCTCTCACTTCCACACTCAAGAGCAATAATCTGCGATTCGCTGCGAATGTTAAACCCAATACGTTTTAATCCGATCGCGAGTTCTTTGGCTCGCTTGAACAAACATTCACGTTTGTCGTCAGCCGCTTTAATTACCTCAAGTGTTTTTTCTAAACGCACGACTTCTTGTGGCAAAACCGTTGAGCTAAAAATCGCAGGATAGGCCACGAAGGGCAGCGATTGTGCTAGCTTGTTCGGGCCTAAAATCGCACCAGCGCGGTAGGCGAACGTTTTCGCCAAACTTACGGTAACGAAATCCACCATCTGTGTTAGTCCCAGTTCTTGTAATAATCCAGACCCCTTTGGTCCGTGTGTGCCTAATGAATGAGATTCATCTACCACTAAGCCACAATCGAACTCCTTCGCCATTTCGTAGATGGCACGTAATGGGGCGATTGTGCCAATCGTGCTATACACCGAATCGACAACGATGATTCCCGCACCGTGGCGTTGGATCTGCTTGCGCAGATGATTCATGTTGTTATGCATGAAAGGATGAATCTGCGCTCCGGCGGTGCGTGCTCCTTCCCACAACGACATATGAGCGAAAAAGTCGATGTATACGGGAAGGTTTGGAGCGCAGATGGTTTGCAGTAAACCAATATTGGCTGCCCATCCTGATTGTGACAACAAACAACTTTCCATGCCGACAAACGTCGCTAGCTGGTGCTCAAAGGCGGGTTTTGATTGATCATCTTGCAAGAAGATTGCTGACATCACGACATTGTCATCTCGTTCAGAAATTGCATCTCGATGCGCTTTCTGAATGAGCTCATTGTGAGAGAGCGAAAGGTAATCATTGCTTTGCATAACCACAGCATTTTCGGACGGTCGTTTGCCAAGAACGAGGTGTTTTTGATTTTCGTTAGATTTAATTAAATCTTGAATATGGAAATTAAGGCGTTCCTCGATAAAAGAGGGCAGTGGTTTAGTTTCGTTTTTAGTACACATAATAAATCTCTTTGTGATTTGGAAAAACGCCAGCGCTGACCTTATTTATATTGAAGATTTTGGGGAGAGTGTCACTAATCAAGTTGCATAACTTTGCTAGCGCTTGCAAACTCGATATTTAAGGGTTGGATGGTGGCTGTAACTCCTTAGGCTACGGGGGTCTAAACTAGTTTGTGTTCAATAAATAAACATGGTTTTTTGTGCTTGTACGCCGTAAAAAATGTAGTACAAAGTTCCACGTAAATACGACAAAAAGTGGTTACGTTGATGAGGCGGGGTTATCTAGTTGGGTGTAAAAGTGGCGGACAAAAAAGGCGCGAAAATCGCGCCTAGGAATAGAGTGAGAAAAAGAACTTAGCGTTTGTTACGTAAGTAACGTTTACGACGTTCTTCCTTACGTTTCGCTTTCTCTTCTTCTTTGCGAGCCGTTTCTATTTCGACTTCGATCAGTTCTTGAGTAATCATCTCAGGAAGCTCAAGAGTGATTTGTCCTAGTGTACCTTGTCGAAGCTCGTGAAGTAGAATCTCAGATACTTTATGAAGATCCACTCGGCCACCTGCTCGTAGCGCGCCGCGACGACGGCCAATTTCTTCCATGATCTCAATGTCAGACTCTGGCAGCTCTTCGATTTGGTAACGTTCTTTTAGACGTTCTGGGTAATGCGCTGCTAGATACTCAACAGTGTAAAACGCAACTTCGTCGTACTCCATTGCCGTATCTTTTACGGCACCCGTTGCCGCTAAACGGAAACCACTATGTGGGTTTTCCACTTTTGGCCAAAGAATCCCAGGAGTGTCAGACAGAACAATGCCGTTTTGTAAATTAATGCGTTGTTGGCGACGCGTTACCGCTGGTTGGTTACCTGTTACTGCGATAGTGCGACCAGCCAGTGTGTTGATGATGGTCGATTTACCCACGTTCGGGATGCCCATGATCATGGTACGAATGTTTTTACCAACTTCTTCACGGTGTGGCGCAAGCTTACGACAAAGCTCCATAATTTTATGTACTTCTTGAGGCTCAGAAGTCGTAATTGCCATTGCTTTTACGTTTTGTTCTTTCTCAAGATGGTCAATCCACAGTTGCGTCAGCTCTGGATCAGCCAAATCGCGCTTATTTAGCACTTTTACAACAGGCTTTTCACCGCGGATTTTTGAAATCATAGGGTTTTCGCTACTGAAAGGAATACGAGCATCCAGTACTTCGATGATCACATCCACTTGCGGGATGGCTTCTTCGATCTCTTTACGCGCTTTGTGCATGTGGCCAGGAAACCACTGGATTGAGTTGTTAACCATTTGAAAATATGCCTTTAAATTTATGGTTAAGCTGTGGAAAGTATGAGGTGGGGTATCAAAGGTACGATATCGGTCACCTGAAACTACGACAGCATAGATGTGAGGATCTTAACACTTTATCTTGTAGCGGAAAACGTTCAGGAACCCTTATCATTTAGAAACAGAGTTTCAACGTGTTCCTCTCACGATCTCGGACCAATATCAAAGGCATTCAGTTGCGACACAATGGCCTTAAATAAGGAATACAAAAATGAACAACAGTGGAACTGTTCAAATTGCTTTTCTTTATTTAACCTGCATAGGAGAGTTTGATTGAGTCGGCAACGCGCGGTTTTGAATCGAGAGAGTTTATTGGGGACGGTCTAAAGTAATAGTAACCTTGAGTTAATGAGTGGCTTGTCTTTAACATCTTATGATGCTCGATGTACTCAGCACCCTCGAAGATCAATCCGTGTAAGCAGAAAGGGGCTAAGAAGTACTCTAGTGCTTGTATAGACTCTTGGTCGGCGTGTTTTAGAAAGCTTTTGTCAATCTTGATACGATCCCAAAGTATGTTGCCAAGTGACATGTTAGCCAGCTTGTTGTTACGGTGATAGTCATCCAGCCAAATCTCGATATTGTTCGCTTGTAACACTGACAAGTTTTCGCGTATTTCTTTTGATTCGGTATAACAATCAAGCTCGCTTATCTCAAGAGCAAACTTAGCACCATTGAAGCTTAAAAGCTTACGGACAAAATCTTCGTCAGCTAAGCAAGAGAGTTTAATATTAAAAGAGTGTAGTTGGTGAGGGTATTTTTCAAGAGAAAATCGAATTTGTTGTAAAGCGAGAGTTTGAATAAACGTGTTGTCTATAATGGAAAAGAATACGTCGTTGTTTATGTTGCTTTGAGCAAAAGTGCTTATCTTAGACAAAGTTTCGTAATATTGAATCTCTTGGCTTCTAGGACAGAGGATAGGTTGTACTAACGTTTTTATATCAAAGTCAGTCAATTTGAAGCTAGGTAGGTAAGGCATATTCCTTTTCATATTATCCACTTTATCAGTTTACTATTACTATGTTTGACTCACACTTAAACATCGTTTCATATTCTATATCTAAAGTTATTACGTCAGGAAATTAAGAATTATAATACCTTTATAAATAATATTTAATGTTCATTAAGCACCATCGAGAAAACAGGTGCCTAATGAACGATGATAGAAATTTATTTCGCAACAACAGACAGTTCTACGTCGAATTCTTCGCGACCACTGATGCTGAAATAGTATTGTCCCATTTTGATCGACCCGTCTTCATTTTTTGGGATTGAAATCAGGCTTTGTTGCGTAATTCAGACGAGAAACCAAACCTCCTAAAGTTG
>NZ_JAPEID010000064.1:0-8149 GCF_028823755.1 Vibrio sp. VP6 | reverse complement strand
CGAGTTCGAACCTCGTGTGTCGCTCCAAATTATTCAGATATGGCAATTGCGGTATCTCGATGCTTAAAGCATCAACTTAAAACCAGCGAAAGCTGGTTTTTTTGTATCTGAATATCCGAAAACAGATCCTATTCTTATTTCTCTCTCGTGATTTGTAGGTCTCACCATTGGTAACTGTGACCGTACATTTAGCGCCTCGGCTGATATCGGTTTACAATATCGGCCTCTAAAGGATTTGACGAAGACGCATGAGAAACACCGACGATTACATCATTTTTTACCATTTGGTCGAACAAGGCTCTTTCAGCAGTGCGGCAAGGCACATGGAGCTCACTAAATCGGTGGTTAGTAAACGTATTGCGAAGTTGGAGCAAGAATTAGGTGTTCAGCTTCTTTATCGCACGACGAGAACGCTGACGTTGACAGAGGCGGGGCAATCCTTCTTTGTGCACGCTAAAGCGGTTTATCAAGCTGTTGCTACAGCCGAAGAATCGATCGTTGGATTGGGGAAGAACCTGTCTGGCAACATTAAGATCACGGTACCTACCATTTCTGGTGAGTTGATTCTTCCGGGTGTGATTTCGGAGTTCAATGACAAGTATCCTGACATCAATATCGATATGGAACTTGATAATCGATTTGTCGATATCGTCAATGAGCGTTTCGATCTGGCCATTCGTACTGGCATGTTGCCAGATTCTAGCCTTATTGCCAGAAAGCTGGTGGATGCAAACTGGGTGGTGTGTGCGTCTCCCAAATATCTTGCCAAGCATGGGATTCCAAAGCAGCCGATCGAACTGACTAAGCATAACTGTTTAGTATATTCCTATCAGGAGACTGGCGCGCGTGAGTGGGCGTTTAAAGCCGGCGATAAGATGTACCAAGTTACCGTTGATGGCAACTTATGCACCAACAACTCTTCCGCATTGCGAAATGTCGCGCTGCTAGGGCAAGGTGTTATCTATGTGCCTCGTGTATTGGTGTATGAAGATTTAAAGCAGGGCAGCTTGATCCAGTTGTTCAAAGAAGAAACGGCGAAATGCTTGGGTATCTACGCTGTCTACCCATACACAAGGCAGCAACCCGAGAAGATTAAGATCTTCATTGATCACCTATACAACAGCTTCCAAAGTCAAAATCATCGATTTTAAATCAAGTCTACAACGCCATTGGTTACTTTGGTGTTGTGGTTTTGTTTCCACCTTTTCTCTTAAATAATTTATCCAATTTAGCCACTTACACGGTGTTACTCCCTCATCACTTACTTTGATAACAAGACGTTGCGCACACCTGTTAAAGAATGGTTTTGTTATTGTTTCTTTTTGGAAACGATCTGTTTCTTTCGTTCTAACGTCGGTTTGTGAACGCTAAGTTACAGAAAAACAACAGATTAATTACGCTATGTGAATGCTGGTTAAGGTTTGTACGCTTGACCTTGATGGACGCAGGGAAATTGACTGCTTATAGTGAGCCAAACTCAAATCCACACCGTGTTCGGTTGGATGTGAGTGATGCAAAATAACTAGAGATACGGATATGAAACAAAAGCAGCTGATAGAAGAATTTAAAACGATAGTCGGGGAAGAGAATGTCCTGACCGATCAGGTTAAAACCAAATACTACCGCTCAGGTTTTCGCTCTGGTAGTGGTACAGCGCTTGCCGTCGTGTTTCCTAACACTTTGTTAGAACAATGGAAGATCATTAAACAGTGTGTCGAGGCGAACTGCATCATCATCATGCAGGCTGCGAAAACAGGTCTCACAGAAGGCTCTGCACCAAGTGGTAACGACTATGACCGCGATGTCGTGGTGATCAACATTACCAAAATCAAAAAAATTCACCTGCTGGATGGTGGCAAACAGGCGGTGTGCTTACCCGGTGCAAGTTTACACTCACTAGAAAAAGAACTCAGAGCCGTTAACCGCGCGCCGCATTCTATTATTGGGTCATCATCGCTAGGTGCGACAGTTGTCGGTGGTATTGCCAATAACTCAGGCGGTGCGTTAGTGAAACGCGGCCCAGCATATACTGAGCTTGCCATCTACGCGCAGGTCGATAAGCAGGGTAACCTCCATCTAGTAAATCACCTTGGTATTGATGGCTTGGGTGAGACGCCGGAAGAAATTCTTCACAACCTGCAAGAGGGTAATTTCAACCCAAGCAAGATTGTTCACGATGATCGCATGGCATCAGACAAAGAATATGATGAACGAGTACGTGACGTGACGTCTGACATCCCTTCACGTTTTAATGCAGACGAGCGTCGCTTGTTTGAAGCGAGCGGTTGTGCGGGCAAATTGGGCGTGTTTGCAGTGCGTGTTGATAGCTACCCAGTGCCAAGCAAAGAGCAAGTGTTTTACTTGGGCACGAACGACGCAAACAAGTTAACCAAATTGAGAAAAGATTTTCTGACCCAGTTCGACAACCTGCCAGAAATGGGAGAGTATCTGCATCGCGATATCTTCAATATGGCAGAGAAATACGGCAAAGACGTGTTTTTATCGATCGACTTATTGGGTACGGACAAACTGCCCAAGATGTTCGCACTGAAAGCGAAAGTAGAGAACTTTTTAGAGCGAGTGCCATTTGTCAGCAAATATTTGCCAGACACCATTTTGTACTACGCAAGCAAATTGTTCCCGCAGCATTTGCCTGAACGAATGCTGGAATTCCGCGATAAATACGAGCACCACTTAGTGCTAAAAATGAGTGATAGCGGAATTGAAGAGGCACAAAAATACCTGAAAGAAGTATGGGCTGTTGAAGATGACTGCGATTTCTTCGAATGTACGCCAGATGAAGGTAAAAAAGCTTACTTACATCGTTTTGCGGCGGCTGGGGCTGCGATTCGCTACGAAACGATTCATCGCAAAGAGGTTGAAGACATTGTTGCGCTCGATATCGCATTGCGCAGAAATGATGAAGAGTGGTTGGAAACTTTGCCTGAAGAGGTGAGCAAAAATCTGGTTCAGTCGCTCTATTACGGGCACTTTATGTGTTACGTCTTCCATCAGGATTACATCTTCAAAAAAGGTACAGATACCAAATTAATGAAGAAGCTGATGTTAGAGCACCTCAATAGTCGCGGTGCAAAATACCCAGCTGAGCACAATGTGGGTCATTTGTACGAAGCAGAAAACTCATTACAGAAGTTCTACCACGAGCTTGATCCAACCAATACCTTTAACCCGGGCATCGGTAAAATGGACAAATATAAGCGCAACTGTAACTGCTGTGCTTAAGCCCTTGTTTTGATCACTAGAGTCTTAGGCTTATATATCTGAGATTCATCAAACATGAAGAAAAAGCCCTGCTGACGCTATTAGAGTCTGCAGGGCTTTGGTGTTTATGAATCGTGATTTTGATGAATATGGCTTTTCTGAGCCTTTGACGCGATTTAAAACCCAGTTTTAGAAAGCGCGCACTGCGGCGGCAGCGATAATGCCAGCAGCAATAGCAGGAAGCGGTTTTTTAACGATAAACATCACCACAGCGGTTGAAAAGAGCGCGGCTCGCGCACCGTTGTCACCTTCGACGGCGAGAGGCGCTAAGAGGGCAATCAGTACAGACCCTGACATAGCAGTGATAAAACGTTGCACGCGTTCGCTAATCGGAATGAATGACATCACATAAACGCCGCCCCAGCGAGTTGCCAGAGTTACCAATCCCATTGCGATAATGATAAACAGCGTGCCGCCTAAGCTTGTTTCAATGTTCATGCTTTTTTCTCCTTCCAACAAGCACCTAAAATACCGCCAGCGATTGCGCCGACAACGACATGGCTGTTTTCTGGCAAATACCAGTAAGCCATCAGTGATGAAGCTGCAGCCATGCCCCAAATCGCGAAGATACGCAGATTTTTAGGGCCGCCTGCAACCATAGAAAGTAAAAAGCAACCCATGACCATATCAAGGCCAAGACTGACTGGATCTTTGATGGCACCACCAAAGTAGATCCCCATCCACGTGCCGACAATCCAGAAGCCCCAAAGCGCAAGCCCTCCGCCGACCAACAAACCAAACCCAGGCTCTTTCTTGCCAAATGCGTTCATCGCCATTGCCCAGTTTGCATCGGAGGCAAGTAACATAATGCCATAGCGCTTATGTGGCGGTAGCTGTCTCAGCCAAGGGTAGAGCGTCGCACCCATCAGAAGGTGGCGAGCATTGATGGCAAACACAGTAATCAAAACCGGTACAAGTGGTACTTCAGCTCCCCACATTTCTAATGTGGCAAACTGAGACGCACCAGCAAAGACAAGCGTACTCATTAAAAGAGTCGGAAAGGCGTCTAAACCGGTTTGCACCGCAGCAACCCCAAAGGCGAGACCAAAGACCACCACAAAAAAGGAAAGCGGTAAAAGCTGAGTAAATCCACCCCAGACGTCAGCCCGAGTGAACTCATGTAGCTCCCCAGAAGATCGAGGAAAAGAGGATGTATTTTCTGTCATAAATGTACCTAGCCGGCAGCAAAGTCGGGAGAAGCCCTAAATGGGTATTGTTGTGATTTTGTAAACTGCATGTTTAACATCAATTGGATGGGCTTTCAAACACAACCAGAATGTGGTTTTCGTCGCAGACAACAAGATGACATTAACGTTATCGGTGTTTCAGGGCTTTTTGAGCGAAAAAAGAAAGCGAGCACGAAGCTCGCTTTGAGTTAGGAAGTGTTTAAAAAGGAAGTCGTAAGACTACTTCACATACACACGAGGGTTTGATGTGCCCCAAATGGTGTAAAGTTCTGGGAAGATCACGTCGGCGTTCTTCTCGATTTCTGCGGCATTGATGGTTTGAGATTTTTGGTTGCCGAACAGAACGACCTCAGAACCCGGCTTCACGCCTTTGATATCTGAAACGTCGATCATTGTTGTATTCATTGACGTTACGCCAACCACTTTTGCACGTTGACCATTGATCAGCACGTCTGCCGTATTGCCCATTTTTCTTGGGTAACCGTCAGAGTAACCGACAGGAAGGTTCGCCATTACGCTTTCTTTAGTGGTTGTAAAGCTGCTGTCGTAACCCACAGTGCTGTTTTTCGGTAGGTGGTGCAGTGATGCTACGCGTGTTTTGAAAGACACGATAGAAGGGTATTCAAGGTTAGTTGGTAGATCACCGTAAAGCACGCCACCAGGACGGACCATATCAAGTTGAGCTTCTGGTACGTTAAGCGCTGTGTACGAGTTTGCTACGTGCAGAAGAATGTCTTCACGTTTTAGATCCGCTTCTTCAATTAGCCATGCCGAGCTTTCTTTGAATGAGCCAAGTTTCGCGCGTACTTCTTCTGCGTTGTAATTCGGGAAGTGCGTCATGATACCGACAATTTTAACGCCAGATTGCTTAGCAATCGCAAGGGCTGCCTTTTTGCCGTTTTCTGTCGTCATGTCAATGCCGTTGCGACCCATACCGCCGTCGTTAAGCGCAAGGTGAACTTTGACTATCTTGTTTGCTTTTTTAGAGAGTGCAGCGATCGCTTTTGCTTGATCAAGCGTGCCGATTAGCTCTTCAACATTTAGATCAAGTGCACCTTCGATTTCGCCAATCTCTGCTGAGCGAACACGCATTAATTGACCTTTAAAGCCGCTGTCTCGCACAACTTGTGCTTCTGCATTACTTGCGATCGCTACGCAAGGAATTTGCTGTTCTATGATAGTTGGCATTAAGCCTGCGATACCGTTGCCATAGGCGTCAGCTTTCATCACCGCACAGATTTTAGTCTGGTCACTCATGTGTGACTTAAACTGCTCGATGTTTTGCTTAAACTGACCTAAATCGATTTCTAGCCAAGTGTTGGATGATTGAATTTGACTCTCTTGGTCTAACGTCGTTTGAAGCTGGAGTGGAGCTGCGATTGAATGCATAGCAGGGGTGAACGTTGCTGCAGCAATGGCAATAGAAAGAAGAGTTTTCTTAAGGCGCATAAAACCTCCATACGCGTTTTTTATTGTTAAAGGAAAGCGTACGAGGGAATGTACGCCAGAAAAACAAAACGCCCCAAACTGCGGAGCTTGGAGCGTTTTTGTCGAGTCGTTTTAGTTTAGCTTAAAGCGGCTCATTACATCTTGAAGAGATACGGATAGCTGGCTCAGTTCGCGGCAAGCTTGTGCAGTTTGCTCTGAACCTTGCGCGACCTCTTGAGACGCAAGATGGATGTTTTCGATGCTACGGCTTAGTTCCTCAGCAACTGAGTCTTGCTGGTTACATGCTGTTGCGATTTGACTGCCCATGTCTGAGATATCAGAAATCGCATGTTCGATGTCATTCATCAGTTGTTTTGACTGAATGCCTTGGTCAGCGCACTCGGCAATGCTTGTGCGAGAAAGCTCAGTCGCTGATTTCGCGTCTTTCGCTAGTGATTGTAGCTGTTCGATGATCGCTGTGATTTCACTTGTTGAATCTTGAGTACGGCCAGCAAGAGTACGAACTTCGTCCGCTACAACAGCAAAGCCACGGCCCGATTCACCAGCACGCGCTGCTTCAATAGCGGCGTTAAGCGCAAGCAAGTTTGTTTGATCTGCGATATCACGGATAACATCAACCACAACGTTGATTTGGTTAGATTGCTGTTCAAGCTCTGAAACGGTATCACCAGCAGCGCCGATAACATTTGCTACTTCACCAATCGCATCAACCATGCTTTGTGTTTCACGCACACCAAGTTGTGTACGGTGGTTTGCATCGTTGGCTTGGCTCGCTGACTCTTCCGTGTTGCGTGCAACGTCGGCTACCGCAGCTTTCATTTCCGTCATTGCTGTTGCAACGTGCGTGATTTGTAGCTGTTGGTCTTTCATGCCAGAAGCAGAAAGCTCAGAGATTTGGTTCATCTCTTCTACTGCACTGCTCAATTGCGTTACAGCGGCAATAACGTTGTCGATAACTTGGCGTAGGTCGTTTTGCATTTTAGTCGTTGCATCTGCCAACTCGCCCAGTTCATCGTTACCAATCAATTTACGATCGATGTCTTTAGAAAGGTCACCTTTCGCAATCGAGTTTGCTTGTTCCACAACAAGTTGTAGTGGGCCACAAATCAAACGTGTTAGAACAAGCGTCATAACAATCATGATCACTAGAATGGTCACGTTGCTCGCGATGGATGAGTTGCTCAAACCGTTCACTGAAGAAAGGATGTGATTTTTGTTGCTGTCCATTGCGACTTTCAACAAGCGGATTAGCTCGTTTAGATCAGAATCGACGGCTTCGAAGTCGTTTAAAGAGTTAGATAGAACAGCGAGCGCTTCGGTTTTGTTGCCTGCTAACATCGACTCATTGTATTGGTCCATAGTAACCAAGTACTGTTTCCATTGGCGCATTAGGCGTTGGAACGTTTGTTGTTCTTCACCTGGCCAAATGGTTGAGCCGTAAGCTTCAAGTTCTTTGCTGATCTTTTCGCGTTCACGGATGTTACTTGCGATTTTGTTTCTGATCTTATCTGCGTCCTTATAGGTGTAAGTAGCAAATTGAGAGCGACGCCAGTGAGAAAGATCATCTCGGATCGCATCCACTCTTTCCATTGCTGGAAGAGTGTCATCAGTATAGTTTAAAAGCTCAGATTTGATTTCTTTGAGCTCTGTAGACAAAAACACGCCAAATACAATATTAATAAGCGCAATCAGTAAAAAAGAGAGCGAAATTTTCTTCGCAATAGATAGGTTTCTGATAGACATTGGTGATATACCTTGTTTTTTTTATGCAGTGTTGTCAAAGTAAACCACGTCCTTATATGTGATATTGATCCATTAAATTACTGCAACACATTTAAAGTATCATTAATCGAAACGATTTTCGATAACGTATTGAGCTTTTCAAAAAAATAAATTATGTCAATGGTTTTATAATGGTAAGACCAGGCGTTTTATGCATTTACGTGTAACAAATTGTTGAAAATGAAAGGATGCTTCCATTTTTACGGGGTGTTAACGATGTGTTTAATGCACAAAAGGTGAGGGAAGTACCGGAATTGTTGTGCATGGATATGATAAGCGCGCGATGCGACGCTTGCTGAACTTATTGTTTTACTCATTTGGTGACGAAAATGTGTGCTGATTGATCGTCAATTAAACTTGTTAGCGTGCTTTTTAATCGTTTGAATCAAAAAGGTAAAATTTATTGTTGACCAGATAAATTAATCCGTTAAAGTACGCCTCGTTCTCAC
>NZ_JAPEID010000063.1:0-11280 GCF_028823755.1 Vibrio sp. VP6 | reverse complement strand
ATGGTAGTGTGGGGTTTCCCCATGTGAGAGTAGGACATCGCCAGGCTTTAAATTTGAAAAAGCCCACTCGAAAGAGTGGGCTTTTTTGCATTTCAGAGTTCTGAAAATTAGGGTTATAAAAAATAACCCAAGTAATTCGAATCCAAATACCCATTATTCCCATTATTAAGGTGCAATGTATTTACTCTCCGCCACCTTCCAAAAAGCTTTCACTAATGGGTTTTCTAACTGGTTTTTGGTGCAACAGACGCCAAGTTCAAATGGCTTAATTGGCAATACTTTTAAGCGATTAATCTTTTCCCTTACTGGACTGTTGTTAATTACGACATCCGGTGCGATACCCACCCCACATCCCAACGCAACCATGCTTACGATGGCCTCATGTCCAGACGTTTGCGCGTAGATATTCGGTTTTATTTTCATTTTTTTGAGCCAAGTATTAGCCCTGTCCCTTGCTGTGCCTGCTTCCGGAAGAATGAATGGAATGATTGACCAATCTGGCTGCTCCTTTTGCAATTCCTCAGCAAATGAACTGACACCGACAGGAGCGATGACAGACAGAGGGATTTCACTGATCGTTTCAAACGCGATTTTGTTTGGCATCTGCTCCGATTTGGCTGAGATGGCAATATCGGCTTCATCTGCTAGTATTTTGTCGATTGCTTGAGCTGGGTCACCGGTTGATAGCTTAAATTCAATAAAAGGATGCTGAAGACGAAAATCGGAAATTAACTCTGGTAAATGGCTGTAGCTGGCGGTCACCGAACAAAAGAGACGGATTTCCCCCTTTAGCTCGCCTTCGGTTCCTTTTATATGGTTTTGATACTGTTGCCATTCACTAAGAATTTTTAACGCGACAGGCATTAATTTTTTGCCTTGGGTTGTCAGCTCTACACTGCGGTTATCGCGAACAAACAGCTGTTGATTTGTTTCTTCTTCCAACTTTTGTATTTGCCGACTGAGGGCAGAAGGACTGATGTGCATGGCTGCAGCGGTTTTGGCAAAACTTTTACTCTCACAGAGATGAATGAAAAGTTGCAGGCTTTTGATATTCATTAAATCTTCATTTCCATGTTGCATAAATTGCAATAAGTAATTGTGAATATATCACTTTAAGCAACGTTATGTCTGTTTTAGTATGAAGTTATTCGGTAAGACGGTTACCGACCTTTATGGAAGAATGTTTAAGGAGCACCCAGATGGCTAACTATTTCAATACCCTAAACTTGCGCGAGCAATTGGATCAACTTGGTCGTTGTCGCTTTATGGACCGTGAAGAATTTGTATCTGAAGCGGATTACCTGAAAGGTAAAAAAGTGGTCATTGTGGGCTGTGGTGCTCAAGGTCTAAACCAAGGCCTAAACATGCGCGATTCTGGTCTTGATGTGTCTTACGCACTACGTCAAGCTGCGATCGATGAACAGCGTCAATCGTTTAAAAACGCCAAAGATAATGGCTTTGAAGTTGGTAGCTACGAAACGCTAATTCCTCAAGCAGATCTGGTTGTTAACTTAACGCCAGACAAACAGCACACTAACGTTGTTGAGACGGTGATGCCACTAATGAAAGAAGGCGCTGCACTAGGTTACTCTCATGGTTTCAACGTTGTGGAAGAAGGCATGCAGATTCGTAAAGATCTGACCGTTGTCATGGTTGCTCCTAAGTGTCCTGGTACAGAGGTTCGTGAAGAATACAAACGTGGTTTTGGTGTTCCTACCCTAATCGCGGTTCATCCAGAGAATGATCCGAAAGGTGACGGTTGGGATATCGCGAAAGCTTGGGCTGCAGCTACAGGTGGTCACCGTGCGGGTTGTCTTGAGTCTTCTTTTGTCGCTGAGGTGAAATCAGACCTAATGGGTGAGCAAACCATTCTATGTGGCATGCTACAAGCGGGGTCTATCGTATGTTACGAGAAGATGATTGCTGAAGGCATTGATCCGGGTTATGCAGGTAAGCTACTGCAGTACGGTTGGGAAACCATTACGGAAGCTCTGAAATTCGGTGGTATCACTCACATGATGGACCGTCTATCTAATCCTGCGAAAATCAAGGCGTTCGAGCTTTCTGAAGAATTAAAAGACCTAATGCGTCCACTGTATAACAAGCACATGGACGATATTATCTCTGGTCATTTCTCTAGCACCATGATGGCTGATTGGGCAAATGATGATAAAAATCTTCTAGGATGGCGTGCAGAAACTGGTGAAACCGCATTTGAAAATTACCCAGAAACGGACGTTGAGATTTCTGAGCAAGAGTACTTCGACAACGGCATTCTAATGATTGCAATGGTTCGTGCTGGGGTTGAACTGGCATTTGAAGCGATGACAGCTTCTGGAATCATCGATGAATCAGCGTACTACGAGTCTCTACATGAACTTCCGCTGATTGCTAATACTATCGCACGTAAGCGTCTATATGAGATGAACGTGGTTATCTCTGATACGGCTGAATACGGTAACTACCTATTTGCTAACGTAGCAACGCCTTTATTACGTGAGAAATTCATGCCTTCTGTTGGTACAGATGTTATTGGTAAAGGCCTAGGCGAAACGTCTAACCAAGTGGATAACGCGACTCTTATCGCAGTGAACGAGACTATCCGTAACCACCCAGTGGAATACATTGGCGAAGAACTACGTGGTTACATGACGGATATGAAGCGCATCGCGGTTGGTGGCTAATTCCCTTCGCTGCGCAGCATTGAAGATATTAAATGAACTCCAGACAGAGTGGAGTCGATAAATACAAAAAACACGACATCTAATTAAAAGGCTTGGTCTCCGTTGACCAAGCCTTTTCGTTTTTAGTCGATTTTTCCATGTGCTGATAAGAAAAACGCTCCTGTCGAAGGAGCGTTTGGGGGCTTATTTATCAGCTAGCTTTTCTTCAAGCTCGGCTAATTTCTTTTCCATTTCCGTCAGCTTTTGACGCGTACGTAGTAAAACTTGAGTTTGAACATCAAATTCTTCGCGGCTTACTACATCTAGCTTATTTAGTTGGCCTTGGATTACTTGGCGAACTTTTTGATCAACGTCTGCGCCTAGCTCTTTTACTGGTGCTGGCATTGAGTCATGAATTTGTTTAGCAATTTGCTCTAATTTCTTTGGGTCAAACATAGTGGCTAAAACTCCTTTTGATTTGCCGACATTCTAAGTAAATGATACGGGAAAGTCGCCATTTAGATGGTAAAAAAGAGAGCAGCAATAAAAAAGGCCACCGAAGTGACCTTTTTATTAGCTTCTTGAGCTTATTTGTTTTCTGCTAGTTCGCGGTGCGCTGCTTTCGCTTCATCAACTCGAGCTAACTTTTCCAAGTCTTTATCTTCAACAAAAACTGGCAGTGGTTTGTGTTTTTCAGCTAAGTAGCTGTAAATCACAGGTAGTACGAATAGTGTGAACAACGTACCAATTGCCAAACCAGCCACGATTACGATACCGATACTAAAGCGCTGTGCTGCGCCTGCACCCGTTGCGTACATGAGTGGGATAAGACCCGCAATCATCGCCGCAGTGGTCATAAGAATTGGACGTAGACGAACTTTCGCCGCTTCCATTACCGCATCAATTCGAGACAGTTTGTTGTGCAGCTGCTCTTCTTTTGCTACTTCACAGATCAAGATACCGTGTTTGGTGATAAGACCGACCAACGTGATCAGACCGACCTGCGAGTAGATGTTCATCGAGGCTGTGCCCCAAGCCAAGGCGATCAACGCACCACATACCGCCAGCGGTACCGATACCATGATAACGATAGGGTCACGAAGTGATTCGAATTGAATCGCAAGAACCAAGAAGATGATGGCTAACGCAAGACCAAATGTTGCGTATAGCGCGCTACCTTCCGTCACGAACTGACGTGCTTCACCCATGTAGTCGTGGTTGTAACCGGCAGGCAGTTTGTTCTGCGCTACGTCCTCGAACCAGTTAATTGCATCACCCATTGCGACGCCAGGCGATGGTACAGCACCAACGGTTGCTGAGTTCAGCTGGTTGAAGTGAGGCAGTGAGCGAGGCTCGGCGACAACATCAATAGTGATCAGGCTACCAAGTGGTACTGCTTTTCCATCCACAGAACGAACGTAGTAGTTCTTCATTGATTCTGGATTTAAACGCCATTTACGTTCAACTTGAGGAATTACCTCGTATGAACGGCCATTTAGGTCGATACGGTTTACGTAGCCATCAGCCATCATGGTGCTTAGCGTGATACCGATGTCTTGCATCGTCACACCGTATGCGCCCGCCTTGTCTTTATCGATTTTGATCTTCATGGTCGCAGAGTCGTAGTTCAGATCTAAGTCCGAGTAGACGAACATTGGACTGCTGGCTACGTCTGTCAGAACATCACTTGCGATCGTAAACAAGCTTTCGAAGCTGTTTGGTGTCGTGATAACGAACTGAATTGGTAGACCTGAACCCGCACCAGGCAGTTCTGGCATCTGGAATGCCGTGATTGACATGCCTGGTACGCTTGCAACTAATCCACCAACACGTTTGGTGATCTCAGATTGGCTGGCTTCACGCTCACTCCAAGGTTTAAGTGTCGCTAGACCAAACGCTTGGTTCGAGTTAGGAACACCGTTAAATACCTGCGCGTATTCTACCTCTGGTTGATCCGACAGAATCTTGTTTACATCGTTCATGGTGTTTTGGATGTAATCCAAGTTCGCGTTCGAAGGCGCCGTACCCATTAGTACAACCACACCTTTATCTTCCGAAGGTGCAAGTTCACTAGGAATGAACTTGAACAAGACTGGTAAGCTTGCAAATACAATGATTGCAAACGCAATAACAACCGGACGATGAGCCATTACCGCTTTCAACATGCCTTCGTAACGAGTGGTCATGCCATCAAGGATATGGTGAACTTTTTGCTCAAACTTGCTTGGCTTCTCGTTCGCTTTCAGCATCTTCGAACACATCATTGGTGATAGTGTCAAAGCGATGATGCCGGATACGAATACTGAACCTGCCAGTGTCAAAGCGAACTCTTTGAACAATGAACCGGTGATACCACCCATCAATGCGATCGGTGCGTACACTGCACCTAGCGTCAATGTCATCGCGATAACTGGAACCGCAATTTCACGCGTACCAATAATTGCAGCTCGGAATGGCGACTCCCCTTCTTTGATGTGACGGTCAACGTTTTCTAGTACAACGATCGCGTCATCCACCACCAGACCGATGGCAAGAACCATTGCCAGTAGCGTCATCAAGTTCCAAGAGAAACCCATTGCCTGCATCACCATTGCCACACCAATCAATGAAAGTGGAATGGTTACGATAGGAATGATTACCGCACGGAATGAGCCCAGGAACAGTGTGATAACCACAAGTACGATGACCGCCGCTTCCAGGATGGTTTTCACCACCTCGTGAATCGATTCGTTGATCGCAATCGTAGAGTCGTACATCACGTTCATTTTGATGTTGCTTGGTAGGTTGCGCTCAAGTTGAGGCAACAGATCAAGCACGTCTGCCGCGATGTTGATCGGGTTAGCACTTGGCGCTGCGTTGATCGCCGCAACCACGGCTTCTTGACCGTTTGCACTTGCGCGGTAAACGTCGTGACTCTTCTCTAGCGTTACTTTAGCGATATCACCTAGGCGAATCACATCCCCTTCACCAGTTTTCACAACTAAAGCTTCAAGTTCAGCAACGTTTGATACCTGAGTATCTGCGCTACCGTTGTAAAGCACGAACTCACCCGTTGCTTGACCCGTTGCAGATTGGTAGTTGTTGGCGTTAAGAACGCTCATCACATCCGTTGCAGTCAGCTTCAAAGCGCCCATTTTGGCAGGATCTAGCCATACGCGTAGTGCGTATTTCATACCACCATAGAGATCAACTTTGGACACACCGTTTACGGTGAACAACTGCGGGTTGATTACACGCTCAAGGTAGTCAGTGATCTGGCTTGAAGATAACTCGTCACTCGTAAAGCCGATGTACAGTACTGCCGTTGTCGAACCAGTCGACATGGTTACGGTTGGGTCTTCGGCTTCTTTTGGAAGCTGTGAACGTACCGAGTTGGTTTTCGCCAGAATGTCAGACAACGCCGCATTCGGGTCAGTATTCAACTTCATGTTTACAGTAATGGTCGATTTACCCAGTACCGATTGAGAAGTCATGTAATCAATGTTGTCGGCTTGTGCTACTGCTTGCTCCAAAGGCTGAGTAATAAAGCCTTGGATTAAGTTGGCACTTGCACCGTAGTAACTAGTGGTTACGGTAACCACCGTATTTGTCATTTCAGGGTATTCACGAACCTGCATTTTGAACACTGCTTGCAAACCAAGTAGTGCAATCAAAAAGCTGATCGATACCGCTAAAACTGGACGTTTTATAAAAACATCAGTAAAGCGCATGATGCCTCCAATTAAAGCATTGGTGTTTCAGCAGGTGGAGTAATGGCATTGCTTTCAACAATGCTAACTTTCGCGTGGTTACTTAAACGGACTTGGCCCGACGTCACCACAACATCACCTGGCTTCACGCCTTCCAAGATGTGTGCGATGTCTTTAGTACGTTCGCCCACTTTAACTACGTGTTGTTTCACGCGCTTTTCACCATCTTCTTCTGTCACGATGTAGACGTTATCGCCGTACAAAGTGAAGGTGATTGCTGTTTGAGGTAGCGTCACTTGGTTTGCCAATTTAGGCATGATGATGTTTGCACGTGCGAACATACCGCTGCGAAGTTTGCCATCGCTGTTTGGAATGTCTGCTTGTACTTGGATCAGACCACTTTGTACATTTACTGCAGGTTCAATGGCAGAAATTGAGCCTTTGAATGGCTGATCTGGGTAGGCATCTACAAAAATATCCACTTCTTGGTCAAGTTTGATACGCGAGATGTCTGTTTGAGGCACGGTAAAGCGCAGACGCATTACACTGCTATCTTCTAGACGAACAATGTCGCTACCAGCTTGGATGTATTGACCAAGATAAACGTTACGGATACCAACCACACCTGCAAATGGCGCTTTGATTTCACGACGATCGATGGTTGCTTTTAAACTCTCGATATCTGCTTTAAGCGAGTAGTAGTTTGCTTCAGCTTCATCGTAAGCTTCTTTAGAAATAGAACCTTTCTTAAACAGACCTTGGTAACGTTTGTATTTCGCTTCTGCTGCAGGAAGTTTCGCTTGTGAACTCTTCAAGTTCGCTTTTTCCACTTCAGAATCAAGCAAAACGAGGGGTTGGCCAGCTTCAACTTGAGTACCTGATTCAAAAGCGATCTTGTCGATAACACCGCTCGTTTCGTTCGCTACCGTCACACCTTGGTTTGGCTCGATAAAACCGATAGCCTCGATCACTGGTACCCAATCCACCGCTTTTACTTCCGTAACGGTTACTGGGAACTCAGGTTCAGGACGGTTTGCCATGTATTCAGCGATCTTTTGTTGCTTAAATAAATTGAAACCTATCACGCTGCCGAACAAGAGAACGGCGATAAGTAACATAAAGAAAGTCCACTTTTTCATTCTATTAAGAACTCCAAGTTAGTGTTTGATAATTGCATCCCAACTGGCTTCAATGGCTGCTTCCAGCGCATCGTCGTCCAATTGATAAAATCCCAAAGCATGTTTTCTCGCAAGCGCGACGCTTGCTTCAAAGCTTAATCCAGAGAGCACTTCGTTATCGAGAGGCTTAAAAACCCCTTCTTCTTTGCCCTGGTTGAAAAGGCGATCTACTTGGGCAAACATTTTTCGCTCAAGTTCCCACGTCTTGTTTCTTGTCGTGCAAGGTAACGAATCATATTGAACTCGATTACTGATGGCGTTTAAGTTGGAACCCGCCAAATTCCAGATGTTGAGCCACATGGTTCGATAGCGTTCCTTCAATGGCATGTCGTCATTAACACCCGCTTGCACTGCAGAGGCAATGCGTTTGGCTACGTTAAGACGCACTTCTTCCAATAGATGTTCTTTGTCTGAAAAATAGCGATAAATCGTCCCGGCGGCGACACCAGCTTCGTTGGCCAGCTTTTGCATAGAAAGCCCTTGAAAGCCAGACTCTGCAATTAACTGCTCCGCAGCGGCAAGTATTTGATCGCGTTTATCTACAGCAGGGTTGTCCGTCATAATCCTACTACCAGTGAATGAACGTTCATTCATTATAGCTTAAAGTCTGGTCTACTATGCAACAGAATGTTGCACCAATCGGGGTAAAATTTACGAGAAAATCACCGTAGCATTCAAAGAGCCACCCCTTTATCATAGGCGCCACATTTGTCACCCGCAGAGAATTTGTATGAAGCTGAACCCTAGACAAGATGAAGCCGTAAAATACGTGTCTGGTCCATGCCTAGTGCTTGCCGGCGCAGGCTCAGGTAAAACGCGCGTAATTACTAATAAAATTGCTTACTTGGTTCAGCAATGTGGCTACAAAGCAAGAAACATCGCGGCCGTGACCTTTACCAACAAAGCCGCCCGCGAGATGAAAGAGCGTGTTGGTCAAACCTTGGGTAAAGCCGAGTCGAAAGGTTTGATGGTTTCTACTTTCCATACATTGGGCTTGAATATCATCAAACGTGAGTATAAGCAGCTTGGTTTAAAAGCGGGCTTTTCGTTGTTTGATGATCAAGACCAGATGGCGCTGTTGAAAGAGTTGACGGAAAAGCAACTCGACGGTGATAAAGACCTACTCAAACAACTATTGAGTACGATCTCCAACTGGAAAAACGACATGTTAACGCCAGAGCAAGCCAAAGCGATGGCGAAAGGCGAGCAACAACAGCTGTTCGCTTTTTGTTTTGAGATGTACCAGAAGCAGATGAAGGCGTACAACGCGCTCGATTTTGACGACCTGATCCTTCTGCCAGTATTGCTGCTGCGTAATAATGAAGACGTGCGTCAGCGTTGGCAAAATCGCATCCGCTATCTATTGGTTGATGAATACCAAGATACCAACACCAGTCAGTATGAACTGGTCAAATTGATTGTGGGCGAGCGCGGTCGCTTAACCGTCGTTGGTGATGATGACCAATCGATTTACTCGTGGCGTGGTGCAAAACCGCAAAACTTGGTGCTGCTCGGGCAAGATTACCCGAACCTGCGCCTGATCAAGCTGGAACAGAACTATCGCTCGACCAGTCGAATTCTTCGTGCTGCAAACATTTTGATTGCCAACAACCCGCACGTGTATGAAAAATCACTGTTCTCAGAGATTCCTGACGGCGAAAAACTGAAAGTGTTGCTAGCCAAGAACGAAGAGCACGAAGCAGAAAGGGTCACGGGTGAGTTGATTGCGCACAAGTTCTTAAATCGCACGGAATATCGAGATTATGCGATTTTGTATCGCGGTAACCATCAATCGCGCTTGATTGAAAAATCACTGATGCAAAACCGCGTACCCTACAAACTGTCTGGCGGTACGTCGTTTTTCGCGCGTGCCGAAATCAAAGACATCATGGCGTATCTTCGAGTGTTGGTGAACCCTGACGATGACAACGCATTTCTGCGAATTGTGAACACGCCGCGACGCGAAATTGGCCCGGTAACGTTAGAAAAATTGGGCAGTTACGCCAATATGCGCGGCAAAAGCCTATTTGAAGCAAGCTTTGAAATGGGATTAGAGCAACACCTATCGGGACGTGGTCTCGAAAATCTGCGTCGCTTTACACAATGGTTGGTGGCGATTGCCGATCAAGCTGAGCGAGGTAACACAGTAGAAGCTATTCGCTCCTTGGTTCGTGACATTCATTACGAAGATTGGCTGTACGAAACATCAGCCAGCCCGAAAGCCGCTGAAATGCGCATGAAGAACGTTTCGGATCTCTACTCTTGGATTGTGGCTGACTTAGAAGGTGACAATTACGACCAAGAAGAGAAAACGCTGAAAGAAGTGGTTCAACGTTTGACCTTGCGTGACATGATGGAACGCGGCGAAGAAGACGAAGACAGCGATGCCGTTCAATTGATGACATTACACGCATCAAAAGGTCTAGAGTTTCCTTACGTTTATTTGATTGGTTCGGAAGAGGGCATATTGCCGCATCAAACCAGTATTGATGAAGATAACGTCGAAGAAGAGCGACGCTTGATGTACGTAGGCATCACCCGCGCACAGCGAGAGCTGACGTTTACCATGTGTAAAGAGCGTCGCCAGTTTGGTGAGTTGATCAAGCCGACTCAAAGTCGTTTTTTGGATGAGCTGCCGTTTGATGATGTCGAATGGGAAGTGAACAAAAAGCCTGTGTCTCAAGAAGAACGAATGGCAAAAGGTCAGGCGCACATTGCAAACCTGCGCTCGATGTTTAAGAAGTGATCACTTTGGTATCACTGTAAATCAAGTTCACTCCAAACAAAAAGGCTTGCCGATTGGCAAGCCTTTCTTATTTCAGATGAGTGGCCGCTGGATTACAAGCCATCAATCATGTGGTCGATGGCTGCAATGATTTCATCATCAGAACAGTCCATACATGTACCTTTTGCTGGCATCGCGTTGAAGCCTTCAAGCGCGTGCTTCACTAGCACGTCTTTGCCTTGCGCGATACGCGGAGCCCAATCGTCAGCATTGCCCGATTTTGGCGCGCCGTTTACACCAGATGCGTGACAAGCAATACAAAAAGTACCGTAAACTTTGGCGCCATCACGTGGACCGGTTGGTTCTTCCTTCACAGGCTCTGAACCTGCTAGATAAACATCACCGACAGGTTTGATGCGCTCTGCGATCGCATCGTATTCAGTTTGGCTGATGTCAGAAGCTAAAGCTGCCGTAGAGAAAGTTAAGGCAGCGAACAAAACGCTAATCATTTGTCGAGACATATCCATTAAACCCACTTCACATTCCCGAGGTAAGTGACTTACCTATTTATATAGTTAGAGTATTGATACCGCGTCGAGAAAATCATTCGAAATCTCTCCGATGGCATAAAATGATTAAACAACTTGGTTGCAGCTGTTAAATCAATGTAAATAATGGGTGATTATATCCCGATAACTTGTTGCAATAAACAACAAGTTATCCATGACAGGGCGTGAATCACATCAAAAATACACTTTAAAGGCAGATAACTGTCGAAAAAGAGACCAAACGATAAAAAAAGTAAAAAAAGTACTAGACGGCATAGTGTGATATCCGTATTATTCCACTCCGCCGATAGGGCATGCGCCCGTAGCTCAGTTGGATAGAGCGTTGGCCTCCGGAGCCAAAGGTCGAAGGTTCGAATCCTTTCGGGCGTACCATACCCCGGAGGAAAAGTCGGTAAAACTCAATGGTGGCTATAGCTCAGTTGGTAGAGCCCCGGATTGTGATTCCGGTTGTCGCGA
>NZ_JAPEID010000062.1:0-11441 GCF_028823755.1 Vibrio sp. VP6 | reverse complement strand
ACAGTCGCTCAACTTTAGGAGGTTTGGTTTCTCGTCTGAATTACGCAACAAAGCCTCTAAAACGGCAAACGTTCGAAGCGATAGATGATTTGGAAGTGGTTCGATTCATCCACAACGAAGAAGTCTCGCAAGCGAGCTTTCACATCTTCGAAGTTGGTGTGAAGGAATTTGAAGTCTTGCATTTCGAAGCCTGCGTCATGGAGCTCGCGAGGTGAGATTGAGCTGCCTATTGCGACGTGAAAGTATTGTGATGCTGCATTGTGTTTAGCCATGTCGTTTCTCCTGTCAGTCGGTTTTCTCTGGGCCATCGCCTGACTGTCCATTCCTCAAACATGGTTCTTCTCTGCAGGGGCGCGCAGCGTTCATTTAACCCTTGCAGATAAGGTTCTGATTGAGGATGGTTAACAGGAAGTAGCGAAGGCACAAAGGAATCAGACAAGGGAAACAACTTGGCCAGGCGCATCAGGTTGATAAGGAGTGGGATCAGCGACCACCGTCACTGACATAGAGTTGAAGTGCATACATTCCAGCGCTCCTCTGGAGGTGAAAGCTCGCTTGCGTTCAGGATTGTGTGGCAGGAACTTAGAGCCACATCGAGCTCGCTCGATACCGTGGTTCAAGTTATCGACACGAGGCGTCAGCCGAAAAGCCTTGCCCGAAGGGTAACGCCCGAGTTTTGGAATGTTGGCCCCCACCCCGACTCAATATAGAATAAACCGACTCAAAAGCGATCACATATAGGTTGCCCAAAAATTAGCATTCAAACACGCAAAAGAGAGCAACCTTTATTGTTCTGACAGCAGCGGACCGCTTATGTCATTCACCCTTCTTTTTGCACAATGATCTCGACGCGGCGGTTATTATCAAAGGTGAATTGTTGAACTCCCTGCACTTTCAGATCAAAGATCGCGTTGTACTTGTATTCTTTCTCTTGGGGCTCGCCTGTATTCATACACAAGTTGAATTCGTCTTTTTGTGGCTCAATGTACGTAGATTCATCGATAACCGTCTCGACAAACGTCACTGTAGCGGCATGCACGTCAATCTGGTAGCCTACTCCTTGATAGAATTGCTTACCGGCCGATTTATTGATGGTTTTTGTCCCTTTTTTTTCACACGTTTTGATAAAGTATGGTATATGCGTTCCGTTGGAAAATCGGTTACCGTCTACCGTGAAACTTGAGTGTTTATACAAAAGATCATCGCCATTAAATAGTGCCACTTGGTACGCATATTGTTCCGGCAATGTGTCGGCTGATGTGGTTGGGCTTCCCAAGATAGAAAGCAAGGTCACTGCCACGAATTGTTTTTTCATATTAGATTACCTTCTGAATAATTCTCTCAATCAACACCTTACCACCACACTGTATATTCATCCAGCTTAATAATCTATATACTACTGGTACCGTTTCGCTTTGTCGGTTTCTCTTGGCCATCGTCTGACTGTCCATTCCTCAAACATGGTTCTTCTCTCAGCGTTCATTTAACCCTTGCAGATAAGGTTCTGATTGAGGATGGTTAACAGGAAGTAGCGAAAGCACAAGGGAAACAACTTGGCCAAGCGCATCAGGTTGATAAGGAGTGGGATTAGCGGCCACCGTCACTAGCTTTGAGTGGAAGTACATGTATTCCAGCTCACCATGGAAGCCAATTTCAAAGCCAAAGTGACAGAAGCATGTTGGCGAGCTGCGCTCACGCAGCTCTTAAGGGCGCATTACTCAGAGCTTGATTTAAGCCATAACGATTGCCCGTTCAAGGTAAGGAAACTTTGAGTTTTCTTTACTCTGAGGTGGCTCTGAATCACCAAAAATAGCTGCGATCCAATGACCATCAGTAGGATTAGGAAAAAGAACGTACTTGCGACCGTATAGCTCTTTATCTTCTTCCATTCATCCCAAATTGGATCTTCGAAGAAATCCTTGTTGTTTTTTATTAAGTATCCCCAATATTCAAGAGGGAGTACCAGAGTATCATCAAGATCTGTCACGATAGCTAAAGGTTTGTCTCCTTTTTTGATCAGACATTCTGTAAGCTAACAAACAACCTAGAGTTAAAAGGTGATTTTTATCGCACCTAAATTAATACATTGAATGAAATAAGAACTGACTTCTCCCCGCCCTCAGATCGGGCGAGGCTTTACGCGCTATTAGGTAACTCCTAATTTTTGGAAGTGATTGATCTGGGGTTCTCCGCAGGAACCGCCGACGTTTCCGTTACCCTAGTTTGAGGTCCGCAACTAACTCATCAAAGGGCTTGGTATACCTAAAACTCAGAGTGTTGTTTAAGAAGCGTTCAACATGGGACTACCATGTCTTCTCACCGAATTAAGCAACAAAGACTGTCTTATTTCAAAAGTACCGCTAGAAATAGTAAGTATTTTCGAGTCACGGATACTCGATACACCCAAAACAGAACCAAAATTTTGCATGCAAAATTCTTTCTTTCAAATGGCTACTTTGATTCCAAACCATTACGTGAACGATTGAAAATCAAGCAAATGACCTTATATAGACTCTGGGAATACACATTTTTCTGAGGCCGAATGTCAGATTTAAAAGACTTACACTACTACCGAACCTTTCATACACTGGTTTTACATGCCCTACTCCACCTTCTTTCCACCGTATCGATGAGTAATCGATATGTCCCCGCATCCAAACGTAACGACATACTCATCAAATATTTGAAGCCAAAGCTGAAAGACAAAGCCTTCTCACACCTTAAGAAAGACATTCGCTTAATGCTCAATATTGCTAAGTCGAAGCAAGGTAATTTGGAAAAAAGGTTGTATGAACTCCATGCTCTGGCCGATGAATGCAAACCAACGGATCTCAGCAAACTCATGGAGTTACTTGTTTACTTAAATGACGAAGTGAATATCGACTCTAAAGTTTACGAAGAAGGCCAAGAAACATTACCCAATGTTCTCTACATGCTGGAATCACACATTGATCACTGCTTTGATGACAACGAAATGCAGGTAGCGCCGGTGTCAATGTTCATCCAAAACCCAACCCCTAGCGAATTGATTCAAACAATTAATGAATTCAACAAACTAACGTGCGAAATGAAACAATGGGATAAGAACACCAACCATGTTCACTTGCTTCTTCATCCTATCGGCGTGAAAACAAATTTAGCCTGAACATCAAGTTCAGGCATTTAAACGGCCGAAGCCGTTTAAATCCATCCTCGTTCAGCGAAAGAGACTACCTCTTCGTGAGAGATGACAAAGTGGTCTAGGACTCGAACATCAACCAACGCTAACGCATCGGCAAGGCGGCGAGTAATTCGACGGTCATTTTGGCTAGGTTCGGCGACACCAGAGGGATGATTATGGTAAAAGATAACCGCAGCTGCATTGTGCATTAGAGCTTCTTTCACGACTTCTCGCGGGTATACACTCGCGGAATCGATAGTGCCGTTGAACATTTCGTCTGTAGCCCGAACTCGATGTTGATTATCTAAGAAAAGAACACCGAAGACTTCATGCTCTTTTGCTGCTAGGGAAGTTTGGCAATATGCCTTGACGAGGTCAGGTGATGTCAGAGCAGGTAATTCGTTGATGAAAAGTTTAGATTTGAGGATTTGAGCTGCATGGCCAAGTGTCTGTTTCTCTTCTGCAGAGAAAAGCGCGTTATTTAGATAAGTAAGATTTGATGCAGTCATAACGATGTCCTTTTTTGTCTATGTCGTTTTCGTCTGACTGTCCGGCCTACTGACACGGTTCTGGTTAGCAAGGGCGCGACGCGTTTATATACCCTTGCTAACAAGGTTCTGTTAGTAGACGGTTCAAAGGAAGATACGAAGAACGCAAGGATAAAAAAGGCGGCTCTGACGGCCACCCTTACAGTAGATAACAATGTTAAGGCTACAGCCCCCTAATCACGAGTCGAGGATCATTTCAAACTTTCCCGAATCAACTTTCATGATAATAAGCAGCCAGAACGTGCAACCACCATGTTCGAACAGCATTTATCCCTCAAATGCTTCTATTGCCTGACGAATTCTGCATTTCTTAGGGTTCCTATGACGCACGTTTCCAGACAACACTTGATTTATACGACGCTGCATTGTCTTATGAATTACACCTTGGTAAGAAACATTAAATACATGCCGCTTTAGCAAATCACTAACTCTAAGTTTGCTATCTTAGCAAGTTGGTAGTGATGTTACTTTTCAAACTGACGCTATAGCCATCATTCTACACGTGAATATTGAAATATAATTAAACATGTACGGCTCTTAAAAAGAGGCATTACAACTTTGCTCTCATTACCTACAAATGATCATTAGATAAACCATATTCAGCGCTCTTTCTACTGTACTAAGTCAAACAACCTATTTGCTATATCATCTTAACTTGTATAACCACTCTAAATTCAAATGTTCTATTTTTATTGACATTCACACCAAACACACGCTTCACTAAAAGTATCAACATCCAGTACAAAAAACGCGATTGAGTCAGGTGACGCGGACACCACTATCATTCAACTAACAAGAAGTAACCATGACATGTTAGAGAAATCGAGTTCACCTTTTATCAATCAGATCCACCTACAACGCCTTAAGCAACTGTGTATGCGATACCCTGTGAGTGAGCAGTGCGCGACGGACATACAGACTCTAGCTGAACAACTATCCTGTTCCGACCGCAACGTGACAAAGTTAATCAAGACACTCACTTCATTGGGTTGGTTATCCTGGGAGCCAGGTCTCGGTCGAGGACATAAATCAAAACTCACTATTAACGTAAGTTTCGAAACGGCATTGACTCGGGAGCTAGAAAACTATTGCTTCAAAGGCCAATTAAGTGAGGCTGCTCGGTATGCCGAGCAGTTTGGTTATTACGATGTTTTTCGCAACAACCTTCCAAAGTGGTTACATAGAGCTCAGGAAGCGCTCAAGGTTCAGAATCATCTTGCAATGCTGGCACCTTATTGCTTACCAGAGCTGCACCCTTTAAAAGCTATCCGTCCAATTTCACGGCCGTATATTGATGGGATATTCGACACTTTGCTGAGTTATGACAAAGCGTCTGATTCGGTGAAACCCAATTTAGCCCATTACTTTGAATTTCGAGGCGCCGAGTTGTGGTTAAGATTACGTGATGATGTCTATTTTCATAACGGGGAACACTTGTCACCTAACCATGTTGTTCAATGCTTAGAAGCATTAGTCTCTTACCCTCACTCAAAGCAACTTTTGTATCGTCATATACGGTCCGTTTATGCTGATGGCCGCTGGATTGTTCTACACATGGAATTTGCTGACCCTATGATTTTGAGGGTGTTAGCCGATACCCATGCTGCGATCTACTTAGAGAGTCGCGACAGCCAAATTCCTATTGGAACAGGAGTTTTTCAACTCGAAGTCGATCCCTCAATTTCTGGCTCTGAGGCTAACACCTCGCATACTCATTGGAGTTTGATCAAGAACCCTCATTACTTTGCCGTTAATGCTCTGATAGACAAGATTGAATGCTGGACCATTGACTCTACTTCAACGGACATCCACGCTCATATCACTCACCATGGCTATTCAACCACGATTCCTTCTGCTTCCGTCAATAAAACGCTGTCGATGGGATGTGAAGTGATGGAGTTCATCTACAAAGAAGACATGTTGTCCATGGATGAAAAAGCTTGGCTGATTCATCATGCAAGAGAGTTCTGTAATAACTCTTCTAACAACCATGCGCCGGTTGCTAACTGTGTTTCAGGGCTACATCAAGAGAGGATGGTTCATTTATATCACCCTACAATGACTCGGCCTGAGCGTGACATCAAAGTATGATGTGCGGATCTAAACCGGGCTCACTACTTAGAACTGATTGAGCGTTGGCGTCAACAAGGTGCAAATATGACGCTTCTGCCCTATCAAGACAGTGATTATGCTGATATTGCGATGGGAATTTACGCAGCTCAAGATGATTACGTCTTGAACTATTACAAGTGGTTTCTCTGTAGCGATGCCTTCGATGACTGTTTGTCACCAGAGCAACAAAAAACAATAATCTCGTTTGTCGACAGAGTGCTTAAAAACTCGTCAGATCTTAATCATCTAATAGATGAGCTGCACCGGTGTGAAGACTGGATGGTTCAGCAAGGCATATCGATTCCGCTGTGGAGAACTTCTACCGCTTATCATGTTTCAGAGACAATCAAAGGTGCGGATATCGACAGTATGGGGCTGATATCTTTTAAGAAGCTTTGGATTAAGGACTAGTCAAGTAAGTCCAAGAAACAAGTACCAACGACGATAAAGGTGGAACTCTACTCACTTAACTCATCGTTATTACTCCTCTTTGGTCACGGCACAATGGTGCTATTCGGGACTAAAGAGGAATTATAGATGTTTCCACATGATCATTTTTTATATCGATATAAAGCAAGAGCTGATCTCATTAACCCTGAGCAAACTGTTATTGTTGAATCAAGGGCCTCTAACCACTCAGCGTCACTGCCAATGTTTGTCATAGGGTTTCTTTTGGGCTCAATTGCAACAGTTCTTTTCTTTTAGTTCGACTACGTGGGCCAGTCTTTCAAAGACTGGCCTGTTTCTTGTCTCTTCAGGCTTTACCGCGCCAAACCCTAGTAATACTATCCCGGCTTACTTTTTGTCGGTTGCGCTTGCTCACGGTACATACAACAAACCCACACGAAATCATCGCTAGGGCGAACTTTTCACTGTCGGTGATGACGTGTCCAAACCAGAAACTTGCTAGGAATATTGAAACTAACGGAATAAGAGCTGGAAGCGTAGAGGAAACCGTTGCCCCTAAATAGTTGACTGCACGTGCGAAGGTAAAAACAACAACAATTGATGCTAATACGCTCTGAACAAAAGTTTGTGTTATCCATTGCTCAATAGGCAGAGCGGATAAATCAGAATGTGCAGAGCGTAGGTATACCGGTAAGTAGATAATACCGGAGATAACATTCATCATGAAAATCGTTGAAACAAGATTCACCTGCCACCTTTTCAGCAACAGAGCAAATAAAGCCCAAGCTAATCCAGCCAGTAAAAACAACGTCGCGCCTATACTACTTTGCAGTTCGGCGCCAAGAGGTCGGTTTATGAGTAAATACAGGCCGAAAACAATCACGCCGATGCCACCAATCTGAGCTTTATTGATTTTTTCACCCTGTGCCGACAAAAATGCCATAGTGATGATCATCGTAAAGGTCGGAACCATCACACTCGCATAAGACAAAGGCGTCAGTTGCATCCCTTTGTTGACCAACCAACCATACATTGGCCCTGCGAGTAGCGAAAACGCAGTAGCCCTCAACCAATTCGTTATCTGCATTACACCGCGCAAATTTATCAGCATGAGAGGAAGACAGATTATGCCTGCCACACAATAGCGAAGCATCGTCAGATCATTGGGTAAAAAGCCACTACTAAGAGCCTCATGCGTTGTGACATTTAATATCCCCCAACATCCAACAGTCAATGCGCCATACCCAAACCCTTTTATTAATTTTCTTTTTTCGAATGATTTCATGGATTCTTCTAAGTTATGTTTTTCGAAAGAGTAACCTAGATAATGGATAACAAATATTGATATATTCTTATCATTTAATGCCTAATAGTTAACAAAGAGTTGTATGGAACTTCGACAAATTAAGTATTTCCTTGCTGTTGCTAACTCTGGTGGAGTTACAAAAGCCGCTGATATTCTCAATGTCACTCAACCTGCTATTTCGCGCCAAATCCGTGAATTAGAAGAGGAGTTAGGGGTGCAACTTTTTGAACGTGTATCAAGAAAGCTCATCCTTACCGTTGCGGGGGAACACTTTAGAGAGCAGATGGATAAAGTCTCCTCAGACATAGAAAAAGCGACCCAAACCGTCAAAAAAGTTGCTTCAGGGGCAATCGGAAATCTTAGATTGGGTTCGGTAGAAACCGTATTATGGGAAGGGTTAGTGCCTAATCATTTAAGTCTGTTCAGAACTCAGAACCCAGATGTCAGGATTGAAATGATTACAGACAACACGACTGTACTTTTAAACCAGATGGAACATGGCAGTTTGGATTGTGCATTTGTGTACTTATTTAGGGAACTCGACAGTTCATATGGTGTTATTCAGCTGCGAAGTGATCCAATGGCGCTTGCGTACCCTGCTTCTTGGGAAAAGAAGTTTCATGACAACGTCTCTATTTCTAAACTGAACTCACTGCCTTTCATCCGCTTCCCCCAAGAGTCCTACCCTGCATTTTTTGAGTGGCAAGAGCAACAATTCCGAACTCTTGGTCTAAGCCCAAATGTACTTCATTGGGCGCATCATGAAAGTTCGATGCTTGCATTGGTTGCCGCGGAGCAAGGCATCGCTATCGTAAATAGCAAACATATTAATCGAGCATCCCCTCTAGTGAGGTTCATCACCTTAAGTGAGTTAGATCTGCAGTTACCGCTTTGCTTTGTTTGGAAAAACGAAAAAACAAGCCCCGTTGTAAAAAGGTTGTCTAATCAATTAGTAGATAGTTAAAGCCTTTAAGCCTCTGACATTACGTAATCTAATCCAAAAGAGAAATAGGTCTTTAACCAAACCTATTAGCAATAACAAAGAGTGGATCGCTTCCAAATCTGAAAGTAACGCCGGTAACGACTCTGAACAGAAGCGCGTTAGATTTTAAGGTCTAACGCGCTCGATATAGATTAGAAGAAGTATCTTGAAACCTTAAACGCTTATTAGCTATGTTTTTCCAATACCCCTCGGAGTTTAGCTATCGTATGCTGACTGTAGACTTTAATGCCATTGCGCTCTAGCAATGCAGTAGCTACCCCTGAGCCATCGATTTTAATCCCGTTGAATGTGCCATCATAAATTTTTGAACTGCCACAGGAAGGGCTGCCTTCTGCAAGAATCGCGTACTTTATTTGCTGGTTTTTGCAAAGTTCCAAAGCCTTCTCTGCCCCACTTACAAATTGTTTAGTAACATCGATGCCATCATTTCCAACAACGTTTGCCAAACCATCCAGCACATCAACTCCTTTACCAGTAATAATTTCAGCAGGTGCTCTAGGAATAGGTAAACCTGCTGATACTTCGGGGCAAAAGATCACTGGTTCTGTGTATGACTTTAACCAGAGTAACTCAGGCTCTGGGATTGATAAACAGCTCGCATTGTATCTAACGTTGTTTCCAACCAAACATGAACTAACGAGAACTTTTACCACAGGAACTCCTTTATATACGAGAAATAGCTAACGTCGTATTGAGGTGTGAGCGACGTTTGGCTATACCTGAGCGAAGTGAAAACGCCAAGCGTCGCGAATTATGTTAGTGCGTACTTTTTACGAATGCATTTTTGCATGAGCCCGGAGCTTTTTTAACGCCCAATCATAGTGACTTGGCATCGCAGATACACAGTAACTCCCTAGCGTTGTTGTGCCGGTCCAATTGAAATACTGTTTAGTGAAAAGTGCCTCATTAGTAAAACTTTTAGCTAACTCGAGCGACGCTTTATGACTTTCCTGTACCAATTGCTTTGCTAACGACAACTCTGTTTCTTGGTGCTTTTGCCAAAACTCAATGTTCATTTGACCGTATGTTTTCCAATTGTATGGTTCAGGAAGAAAACAGGCCTTCTGTCCCACCATGTTTGAATTAACCCATTTCAGTAACAACTGATGCCATTCGTACAGATGTATCAATACATCTCGAAGGTTTCGGTCACGAGCCCAATGTAATTCCTTTTTACCCTTGTCACTGGAAAAATCAAACTCAGTACTTAACACACTTTCAGGCATTGAATCGATATACCGAAGCAGCTTTGTAAAACTCTCATCAGCTTGATGCATTAACTCTTCCTTAGTCTTCGGTCTTGCCATAACAAAATCCGTTCCTCGTCTACAGATAAGCACTAACGCCTTGCTAAGGTGTGAGCAATGCAATACCTTAGCCTCCGCATAATACCTTAAACACACAAACCGACGCATAGTAAAAATGCCACGCGTTGCGAATCACTCTTAAGCAACTTGTTATACCGCTTGGTTGAGGCTAAAATGACCAACATAAAGACCACTTAAGAGACCGATTATATGACCACAAGAATTTTAGCCGATGTTGCTGCAAGCATTACTGAGTTGAAAGCTAATCCTATGAAAGTTGCAACTAGTGCTTACGGCGAACCTGTTGCTGTATTAAACCGAAATGAACCAGCATTTTATTGTGTACCTGCCGAAACGTATGAAATGATGATGGACAGACTCGAAGATCTTGAACTACTAGCTA
This sequence comes from Vibrio sp. VP6, assembly GCF_028823755.1. Classification (NCBI taxonomy): domain Bacteria; kingdom Pseudomonadati; phylum Pseudomonadota; class Gammaproteobacteria; order Vibrionales; family Vibrionaceae; genus Vibrio; species Vibrio sp. VP6. The sequence goes on along the minus strand of NZ_JAPEID010000062.1, from coordinate 1,194 downwards.
TCGCCAAAGAGCGTGAATCTGAAGAGAGCATTTCGGTAAATATTGATGACCTATAGACTCGACTTTAAAAAGAGCGCCCTCAAAGAGTGGAAAAAGCTTGGTTCTACTCTACAACAACAATTTAAGAAAAAGCTAATCGACCGCTTAGATAACCCACATGTTCCGGCTTCAAAACTTTCTGGAACTGACAACATGTATAAAATTAAGTTGCGTCAATCGGGCTACCGTCTCGTCTACAAAGTTGAAGACGACGTCATCATTGTAACCATCTTAGCAGTTGGAAAACACGAACGTAGCGATGTTTACCGTAAAGCCATGAAAAGGTTAGATGATTGACTGAGGTATACCGCCCTTCTAAGGTGTGAGCAACGCTATCACCTAACCTACTCTAACCACCGTAAACACAAAACCCAACGATGGAATGAAAAGCATCACACGTTGGGAATCACTCTTAAACAGTTTGTAGATGCCAGATCGCTGAACCTAATTTAGTAGTGGTAACGACACGAGATTATCGTTATGACCTGATCATCGACTGCGTAAACAAGCCTATTAGTATCATCAACACGACGGGACCAAAAACCAGATAAGTTCTCTTTCAATGGCTCAGGTTTACCGATACCCTCAAATGGAGAACGTTTAACATCATTGATAAGTTTATTGATACGCTTGAGTGTTTTTTTGTCTTGAGTTTGCCAATACAGGTAGTCGTCCCAAGCGTCATCAGTCCACGACAGTAAACGCTGACTACTACTCATCAATTAACTCTCGTGCTGTTGTTTTACCAGCACGGTACTGTGCTATAGAACGGTTTAAGTGTTCAGCGTTTTGAGGAGAGCGTAGTAAGTGCACTGTCTCCATAAGGCTATTGTAGTAATCTAAGGACATAACCACAGCATCTTCAGAATCACGACGTGTAATAACTGTTGTATCAGCGTCATTAACTACACCGTCCAAAACAGCTTTAAGAGCATTTCTAGCTTCAGTAAAAGATACGATTCTCATAGAACCTCCACATGTACATTTAATGGAACAAGTATAGTCCTCTCTACTCTACTTGTACAGTAAATTGAACATGCAATATTGATAAGGCAACTAACGCCCTGTTAAGGTGTGAGCAACACAATACCGATGCCTCCGCATACCACCTTAAACACAAAACGCAACGCATAGCAAAAATGCCAAGCGTTGCGA
>NZ_JAPEID010000061.1:0-12606 GCF_028823755.1 Vibrio sp. VP6 | reverse complement strand
TGGGTGGCTTGCTGATGGCCGAAGGCTTCGCAATCCATATCAATAAAGGGTATGTGTACTTTGCGATGGCGTTTGGTTTGGTGCTGGAACTGTGTCACATCCAACTAAAGAACAAGCAGCGCCGAACTATCCAGCGAATCAGACCGATGCATGACGTAGCTACCTAGAGCACTTGTTAAATACATAAAAAATAAATAAATTCTCATGGGTAAACAAATGAGTGCCGGAGTGCTTTAAGGTGAAAACTGAGTTGTAGAGAACTCGGTTTTTCAACTTTAACTTCAGGAGAAAGAAGTGCGTTTGTCTACAGTGGTTCCTTCAGCCAAGCTTGTACTCATTTAGCTCGGTACTCCGGAATTATGGTTCGGCTCATAATAATTCTTTTATTAGCTCAGCTCGTTCTGTCTTTGCTGCTAGCATCATCTGTATGTTCAAAGACGGAGCCTGATTGCTTTTGATGTAACGAGCATAATCTACCGGAGCGCCATCTACGAAGAGCTCTAAATGAAGATGAGGCCCGGTTGTCCTTCCCGTATTGCCTGAACGTCCTATTTCTTGTCCTTTGACTACGTTCTCTCCTTTCCTGACGCTACTACGTGATAGGTGTAAGTAACGAGATATGGAACCGTTAGTGTGACGAATGTTAATGTAGTTGCCGGCAAAACGGTTGTATCGTGACTTAACAATAACACCATCGGCGATAGAGTATATCGGTGTTCCAACAGGTACTGCGTAGTCCGTGCCTAAATGTGGGGTATTCAAACCTGTGATAGGATGTTTTCGTTTTAAACTGAAACCAGAACTAATTTTGTACTCTTTTGCCAGTGGAAATGAATAATAAGGCTTTCGCGTTAACCTATTTCCATATTCATCGTAAGCATTATTTTTTCCATCGTTAATAATAAAAAAGTCTTTTTTACTACCGGAATAGTAAAAGGAACTGATGTATTTTTCATTATAACTATTGGTTTGGGTCTTTAGTGAGAACTTATCTCCCTTTTGAACCGAACCTATAATGTCAAATTCGCTTTCAATCAATTTAATCAATGACTTTATCTCTTGTTGAGATAAGCCTGCATTAATCAAAGAAGTCACAAAAGCATAGTTAATAACGCCAGTAGTGATCTTTGTTCGTTGAAAGTGACTATCGTAGGTTTTTTCTATACTGTTGTTAGCTTCTTTATCGAAAAGAAAACCTTGATAACTATGGGATATAACTTCTGATTGTTCCTCGGGAGTGAGCAGATAATGACTAAAAGATACGCTTGCAATAATAGTGAGTGCGATGGTAGTAAGAGGCAGAGCAAGGTTATGATTACGAGAACTTAATATTAAACTTGTCATTAAATGAAAACTGTGCTTAGAAGCTGAAAATTGAGGGGAGTATAATATTTAAAATAAAATCTTACACGTCACTAACGACAATTCCTTTGTTTTTACTAACTAAATAATTATAGATATGAAATAGCACTAAGAATAGGGTTGAAAAGTGTCTGTTTTTTTAGTTTTTTTGCTTTATTTTATGGTTATTTCGTCGCGTTGAGAAAATTCCACACAATAATATAATCTCGGCAAAAATATACTCTGCCAGATTATTATGTTCACTAAAAATACGCTAAAATCAACGTTAGGTCTCATGGCTACTTCACTATTATTGAGTGCATGTGGCGGAGGGGACGGTGGCGATAATACGCCACCTGCGAGGAATACAGGAACCATCTCAGGTAATGTTTTTGACGCTCCAGTCAATGGTGCAAAAATTGAGGTGTTTGAGTTTAAAGATGGAAAGCTAGGAAGGAAGCTAGCGAGCACATCTTCCAATGCATTTGGTGATTACAAAGTCGAATTTGAATCGTCTTCGATGCCATTGTATGTCGTCGCACAACAAGGTAGTTACACCGATCCTTTAACAAAAGAGATTGTGTCCTCGAGTGTTGGTAAAACGTTGCGTTTAGAAGGCGTGGTGAACTTCAGTGAAGGTAGTAACCAAAAGTTGATGTTGACGCCTCTGACCAATATTGTTTCCGGTTTCGCAAAATATAAAATTGCAGGCGGCGTGTCTGGCTCGGACGCTGTCTCTCAAGCTCTTGATAGTATTAATGGCATGTATGGTTTTGATGTCAATGAAACCACACCAATTGATATTACTAAAGGTGGGCAGAGTAGCTTTGCAACGCCGGGGCATCAGTATGGTGCATTGCTTACTGCATACTCTTCTTACTCTTATGACATGATCCAAAGGTACGGTCAATCCGAAGACAATGTATATACATCAATGCATTTAGCTGATGTACAGTTTCGTGATGTCATTGCAGACGGCCTTCTTGATGGCCTAGAAATAAGCGAAGCAACGGGAGCTGTCACACCACTTACATTTGGTCAGCAGAAAATCACCAGTGATGTGTACACTCAAGAACTCTCTCAGCAAGTTTTGATAGTTGTAAATGACCCTACACTCAACATTTCAGGAACAAACGCTGACGATTACGTTGCCTTTAGCCAACAAATAAATAGCCTTGGAACCGCTGGCGAAACAGATGGTGTCATTCCACCTCGTGATGACACAGATATTGATACCATTCCGCCAACTGCAACGCGAACAGACAATGATGTATTGGCAGGTAAAGACATCGTAGATATCAAAATCAATGACGATATTGGTGTTGAGTCAGTGTCTGCATTTGTTGAATACAAACTCAACGGTGCATGGCAAGGTGAGTTTCAATGTAATGATCAGCTGACGTCAGGCAGTAAGTTTTGTTCGGTGGATGCGCAAGGGTTTGAGATTGGTCTTCGTGAAACGAACATCAAAGTAATCATTGATACAAAAGCGATCGATGCTGTTGATGTCGACCAAGAAACTGGCCTTTCCAAGGTTACTGCTGCACGTTTAGTCTTATACACTGCAGATGTGCTCGGAAATAAATTGCTTCCTGGCGGTGGTAAAGGTCATTATGTCAATTTCTCTTGGGATAACGACGCGCCAGTTATCACCGTGACCTCGTCTAGCGCTATCAATAATGAGCTTCAAGAATATGTACTTAAAGGTCTTGTAAAAGAAGCGTCTCAGGACATTAAGTCCGTCAGTGTTTCATTTAAGGGTGGTTTGCCTGACGATGTTGCTTGTTCTCCCGTTACGTCAGAGTCGGGAAGTGCCTGTGAATTTAGCAAAGCGTATTTAACAGACCAGTTCTTATCAACTACCACGTTTGATATAAAAGCCACTGATACAAAAGACAATGTCGGTGAGTTTCAACATGCGGTGAGCCGAGATGATCAAGCACCTGCACAGATCATCACATACCCGGAAGGTACGCCCATGAGCTACGTCAACGTGAGCCTTAATGGAGAACGAACCACTTACGAAGGCGTATATTCACAAGATACTTATACAGCTGATAACGTGCAGTCCAGCCGAGATTACTTGAAAATAGATTATGTCTATGCAAGCGCAGGTCTTAAATCCATTAGTGGGATTGATTTCGCAAACTTCAATGTTAACTTATTGAAAGAAAATAAGATTCCTTACGTGCGTGTCAAAATATCTGATGCGAGTTCAGAGACTGTATTAGGTTCAAGTGCTGACAAACTTAAGCTCGTCGTGAAGTATTACGTAAGTCAAAACAATGACAACAACTATGCGTTCCAAAATACAACGCAGACGTTAGCTTCGACGGACGCCATAACCGCAAGCATTCCTCACGAAACCATTTTGGATGGTAGCGGACGAGTTGATGAAGTTATTTACTATGTCCCTTTTGTAAAGGAGCTCCTAGGTGATGGCTTCAAAAACGTCTCAGAAAACGCGAGCCAAAAACTGGTAATTCAAGCTATTGATGAGTCAGAGAATGAAAGCACGACTCAAGAAGTTTATTTCAGAAGCAGTTTCGACTTGCCGACGATGACTATCGTGACACCTTTCATTGGTGCACGTGTTCAATTGGAAGGTTTAAACCCTAACGGAGAGTTTACGTCATTAGCTAGTTGTTCCACGATTCAGCAACCGGAAAGTGATGAGTCTGCCGCGTTTGATGTTGCTTCATGTGAGACTACAACCGATGTTGTTAATTATGATTTTATGCGAGTTCGCTTAATTGGCGTTGATGGAACTGATCCGCATTACTATCAATGGAAGGATAATAAAAGCGCAAGAGCTAGCGTTAACTTAAACGATGCAAATATAGGCGCATACTTCGAACTGAACGGTTCGAATACTTATTATGTTACGGAGTTATCTACTTACCAAACAGGCCTATTTGACTATCGCTGGAATCAAGTTGAGGCCGGAGACAAAACCTCAGAGCGCGCGGCTCTCATTCTTACGGATGTGAAGTATGCATTGTCCGGTGGCAACGATTCATTTTTCGGTTTCGATCCAACAGTGACATCTTATGCGACTAACGAGATGTTAGAAAATCCAATTCCAGATGAACTGTCCAACGACTACTTGCATCGATTCCTCGTTGAAGCGATCGATGATTTAGCTCAAGACACGCCACGTAATAACTCTTCTGATTTTGCTTCTGCTATCTATGATGATCTGAGCTATGACGGTAAGGCAAACGGTATTGGATCTGGAGGTAATCTAATTAAATTAGATAGTTATGAGTTTAGTTCTGACACTTACCGTAAAGATCTCGCTCAGTCTTACTACAACATCATGACGGAAAAATACGGAATTCCAACCAATATTGCCCAGCTTTATGCTGACGATATATCGCAGGCAAATCCAAAGCTAGACGAAGACGCTATTTTTGATAGTGAGGGAGAAAGTATAGATAAAGAAGCGCCTAAACAAACGTTAACAATAGAGACTGGCCGAGAAACTATGGTCGGCAACAAACGTTACGTAGCAGGCGAAGTTGTTTCTAAAATTGTCTTGGAAGATCCATCAGGTATCGTTGATAAAACGGAAAATGCGCCCACATTCAAGAGCATGTGGTATGCACAGAGCACGCCTAATACCGCGATACCATTGGAACTGAGAATTGATGAGTCTGGCAACAGCAATAAATTCCGTAAAGAGTATTTGTTTACACTCAATACGCAATCAACAGACCTAATAGACATCATCAAGTTTGCTCTGGAGACAACGGCGGTCGATACCCAAGGTAACGCTTATACCGATCTAAACCCATATATTGAAACTCTATATGTTGATAATGACTATCCCGCAGCGACTTACATTCCACCAAACGACTTGGAAGGGAACCCAATTGGCGAGGATATTTATTTAAATGCGAATTCAGTTCATGAGTTGACATTTAAACTTCAAGATCTTGTGGGGGACCAACTGGATAAGCGGAGTTTATCGTTTGTCGATCTCTCAAATGGTACAACGGTCGATTACACAAGCGATCAGTTTTCCAGTAATACGCAAGATTCATTTAAGGTTAAATTATGTACAGGTACTCTTTGTGCGAGCCAAGGTAAAGTCGTTTATCCGGGAGATGGTAACTGGACTGTCAATGTAAATGCAGAAGACAATTTGGGGAACTTTGTTAATCGTCAAACTACAAATTCACCAAAATTCAATATCTTAATTGACTCTGAAGGGCCGATTGTTAATGGAGGAACAATCAATAAGCGTTTGGGTGGAAACTCATCTTGGGTGCCGGATATTTCTTGGGGTAACTTGAGTCCAGGCAGTGTAGTTGAAGTTGATATGAAGACGGAGTTTGGTAAGCGTATTACTTTGCAACATTATGAGACTGAACCTACAGACAGTGTGGAGCCTTATCTATTCGGAGAGCAACCAAACATTGAGGTTCGTTTAATAGCCGGGGCGTTTAAGTATGAAGAGACGAACTCGTTTTACGTAAAAGCCAAAGACAGTGCTTACCCTCAAGCAGAGTCGACAAGCGAATTTGTTTTTCAAGTAGACAACAAAGGCCCGGTAATTGAGCTGGCTGAACCTTGGATCGTAGACAAAAACTCTGCTGGTAACTACGTCCTGGGACCTGATTTTCAAGTGAAGCTGACTTCAGTCATTGATGATTCTAAAGTGAGTAACGTCGAGCTGTGGCAACAAGCTGGTGACGCAGCAATACGATCAATTGTGCCTAGAGATCCAACACAACCATTTGAAATGGAAATTGGTCGTATACAAAGTGACAGTATCACCATTGATGCAAATAAGAGGGCGAACCTGTTCATTAAGGCGATAGATGAGTATGGATTCGAATCTCAGACAGAGCCACGAACGATAATTATTGACCGAGATGGTCCTACGTTAACTCTGAATGGGTTTAACTCGGAAAGTTATTATCGTGGTAACTACGTGTTTTCACTTTCAGCTCAAGATCTGAGCGAAACGGGAACGCCTTCATCAAATGGTGTGAACAAGACGACATTGGAGTATTGGAGCTTTATCGATACACCTTCTGATACCGGCACACAAGTAGATGAAGATATGAAAGTGAGCTTAGAAGGGCAGAATGATGGTGATAGTTCAACCCGTACAATCAAACTCAGGGGCAGTGATGTTCGCGGGAATGCGACTGAGGTAGATTACGCGATTAAAGTGCAAAATAAGTTGCCAACAATTCATAGTGTGTCTTTTTCCTATGAAGATGGAACGCCGATTACTGGTGGGTTAGTTACGCGCAACGATCCTGTCGTTATTACCCTTGATGCGGAAGATGCAAGTGGAATTCCTCAAATCGACGGCACTTATAGATATGGCGATCAAACCAATAATATACAGTTTAGTGAAGATGAAGCGGGTAAGTGGAAGGGAAGACTAACTTCTGCAGAATTATCTCAGGATGGAAGCTATGAACTAAAGTTCAAAGTTTATAACAATGTTTTGTATAACTCAGGCGAAACACGGCCAGTAGCAGAACGGTCGGAAAGTATTAATGTTCAACGTGAAGGGGTCGTGTTATCTGTCGCGCAACCTGAAAGTTTTCAGGCTCATATCTCGGGTAAGACGTTGAGTGTTGAGTTCAACCCTGTGGGTGATGTTAAGGCTCGGACTCTAGAATGTTGGGTAAGAGAAAATTACACCTCAAGCGAAGCTCCAAATGATGGATTGAGCAATGCTTACTCAGGCGTTATCACTAATCCACAGGAAAGTTATAAGTGTAGTGTGACGACAGATGTAAACATGTCTACTGCACCTGTCGTTCTAATTACTAGGACAGTGGGCCAGAACGATACAGAGACGGTGAGCAAATTCAGCTTTAATATGATGGATATTGAAGCACCGGCAGCATTAGAGGACACCTATCTATTTACAGGTAACGAAGTTGAATTTGATGCCGATGGAAACAAAATGTTGAGCTTAACATTGAGCTTCAAAGATAACTTATCAGGGGTGAATACTGAGCCAACGAAACGACCGTTGTTAGTTAGAAACCGTTTTAATATAACGTTTGAACCAAAAAGTTGTAGCGTGAGTGCTGGGGTTACTACGTGTACTTACACCGAACGTTATTCGGATATCATCGCAACGGGGGTATCACAACATCTATATACCATTAAAAATTTATCTGATATGGCAGGTAATACATCCTCAGATCATTCTCTAGAACTATTGTTGCCACCTCCAGGTTCAGTTGATATTGGAATCACAAGCCCAACGGATGACAGTATCATTCGAGGCGCTCAGCTGGTGATGAACTTTAAAGTGAAGGTTGGGGCACAATCAATTTTAGAAAATGTGATTGCAACAGTGGATGGGGATTCATATAACCTCAATGATCATCCAGGGAACTTTTCACGATTTAACGATTGTGGAGAGGGCTATTCCTGTTCGACATTTGAAGCGCCTCTAAGTGCGACTTTGGATGGACAAGTGATCAAACCGAGCATCCAAGCTATTGATGTGTGGGGAGACTCAAGTAGCGATAACGTCAGTGTGATGGTCGATAACAGCAAACCAATAATTGATAGTGACGCTGTTGTCAGTGAATCCCCTACAGATTCAAGCTTGGTTAGGTTCCAGTTTTCTATTAGGGATGAAGGAAGCGGTATTGCAAGCGTCAAATACACAACCGTCAACCCTAGCCATGTTTTTAATAAAGAGGAAAATGCAGATAACTCACATCTTTATTTCGAGCTGCCAAAAAGTGAGCTGCAAGGGCTGAATCAAATCCGAGTAAGCATTGAAGCAACGGATAAAGTGGGCTGGAGTGAAAGTAAGACTGTGGATATTGACGTGTCTGTACCTACTATTACGGTCTCATTTAATGGAATGACTAGCTTGCAAGGAGGCAAACTAGCTTTTACAAAAGAAAGTCAGTTATTCAATGTGACTTCAAAAGAAGGACATGATGTAAAGGCATCAAATTACTCTATCGATTTAGTTCCAAGTACAGGTGATACGCTAAATTTTTCAGGGAATATCGTCTCATCGACAGGGTCTGATACTATGGTTTTTGACGCTGAAGATCAGACCGAATATATGTATAAAGTGACGGTCACCGACTCAATAGGGCGTTCTATTACAGACTTTGAACTTTTTAGTACAACATATGGTGCCAAAGGCATCACATCTATCGTTGACTACGAGTTACCTGCAATATCTGGTGTTTCTGCTGATCAAGTATCTATGACACCAACGGACGGTAAATATGATTTAGATGTAACAGCGTATGTTACAGATAAAAACTTGAGTTCAGTGACATCTACAGCAGATAACGGGAGTGGGGTAAAAGTGGGACCACAATCAGTTACAGAGCCTGTTAGTGTAGGTGATCCTTATGTGATGCACTACTCATTGACTCCTGGTACCTATACGCTACAAGTAGCCGCGTTGGATTTGGCGAACCATAAGACTGAGAAATCAACAAGCGCTACCGTAAAGGCAGCAACCGTTCCAGAGTTAACAATATCAACTGCATCACCTAGCCCTTCGGCTGGTGGAGTTGAAATCCCGCTTACATTTACTTTTTCAGAAGAGGTTAAAGAATTTAGTTTCTCCGATGTGAAATTAGAAGCGAGTGATAAAAACGAAGCTGGAGAGCTTCAGCAAGTATCATGGAACACCAGTGACAATATAACTTGGACCGCTACCTACACAACTCCAGAAAAACAAAATAAAGAAATAATCATACGGGTCGACGATGATAGTTATGAGAGCGTCAACTCTATCCCCGGAAAAGGGGATAGTTTGATTTTGGAGGTAGAAGGAGTGTTACCAACGCTGTCAAAAGTGACTTTTGATCCTAAGCATCAAGCGATAGGACAGTCGGTAAACATCACACTTGAGTTCGATAAGGAAGTGCAAGAAGCGACAGCAAAACTGGGAAATAATGATGTTACTTCACTCGTTGCTACAGCGAATAAGAAAATTTGGACGGGGAGGGTTGAAGTCCCCAACATTCCAGAACTCAATGTCGGCCTAGTTGTAAGTAAGTACAAAGACTTGATTGGTAATATGGGCGAAGATGATTCTTCCAACGCAATGCCGATCACACCAACCTTGGCGATCACGCCAGTAGGCAATGTGGATAGCAGTAACGCCGCCTCATTGCAGATCACCGGTACTTCAAGCCGCTTTGATGGCCAAACCGTGAGCGTAGAAATCAAAGCGCAAGGCAGTGAAACGGTTATCGCCAGCGGCAGTGCCACGGTACAAAGTGGTGGCGCTTGGACGAGCAACGCGATGGACATCAGTGGTGAGCCAAATGGCACGTACACCGTCGTTGTCACAGGCACCAATGCCTCAAACGTGGAAGCAACAGAAAGCACAAACTTCACGTTGGCACAGGCATTGCCAACCTTGAGCAACGCGACCTTTAACCCAACGCATCAAGCGGAAGGACAAAGTGTGGCGGTCAGACTGGAGTTTGATAAAGCGCTGCAAGCAGCAAGCGCAGAGCTGGGTGGTTCCGCCATCACGCTGACTAAGACAGCGGATGCGAAAGTCTGGACCGGTGATGTTGTCGTGCCAGTGTCGTCAGAGCTAACCGTAGGCTTGGTGGTGAAAGACTACCAAGATCTTTCGGGGAATACGGGTGCAGAAGACCGCAGCCACTCGATGCCGATCACACCAACCTTGGCGATCACGCCAGTAGGCAATGTGGATAGCAGTAACGCCGCCGCATTGCAGATCACCGGCACTTCAAGCCGCTTTGATGGTCAAACCGTGAGCGTAGAAATCAAAGCGCAAGGCAGTGAAACGGTTATCGCTAGCGGCAGTGCCACGGTACAAAGTGGTGGCGCTTGGACGAGCAACGCGATGGACATCAGTGGTGAGCCAAATGGCACCTACACCGTGGTGGTGACGGGGACCAACGCATCGAATGTCGAGGCCACAGAAAGCACAAACTTCACGTTGGCACAGGCGTTGCCAACGCTGACCAACGCAACATTCAATCCGACGCATCAAGCGGAAGGACAAAGTGTGACGGTCAGACTGGAGTTTGATAAAGCGCTGCAAGCCGCAAGCGCAGAGCTGGGTGGTTCCGCCGTCACACTGACCAAGACGGCGGATGCGAAAGTCTGGACCGGTGATGTTGTCGTGCCAGTGTCGTCAGAGCTAACCGTAGGCTTAGTGGTGAAAGATTACCAAGATCTTTCGGGGAATACGGGCGCAGAAGACCGCAGCCACTCGATGCCGATCACACCAACCTTGGCGATCACGCCAGTAGGCAATGTGGATAGTAGTAACGCTGCCACATTGCAGATCACCGGTACTTCAAGCCGCTTTGATGGCCAAACCGTGAGCGTAGAAATCAAAGCGCAAGGCAGTGAAACGGTTATCGCCAGCGGCAGTGCCACGGTACAAAGTGGTGGCGCTTGGACGAGCAACGCGATGGACATCAGTGGTGAGCCAAATGGCACCTACACCGTCGTTGTCACAGGCACCAATGCCTCAAATGTGGAAGCAACAGAAAGCACAAACTTCACGCTATCGCAGGCATTGCCAACACTGAGCAACGCAACATTCAATCCGACGCATCAAGCGGAAGGACAAAGTGTGACGGTCAGACTGGAGTTTGATAAAGCGCTGCAAGCAGCAAGCGCAGAGCTGGGTGGTTCCGCCATCACGCTGACTAAGACAGCGGATGCGAAAGTCTGGACCGGTGATGTTGTCGTGCCAGTGTCGTCAGAGCTAACCGTAGGCTTAGTGGTGAAAGATTACCAAGACCTTTCGGGGAATACGGGCGCAGAAGACCGCAGCCACTCGATGCCGATCACACCAACCTTGGCGATCACGCCTGTAGGCAATGTGGATAGCAGTAACGCTGCCACATTGCAGATCACCGGTACTTCAAGCCGCTTTGATGGCCAAACCGTGAGCGTAGAAATCAAAGCGCAAGGCAGTGAAACGGTTATTGCCAGCGGCAGTGCCACGGTACAAAGTGGTGGCGCTTGGACGAGTAGCACGATGGATATGAGTGATCAGCTCAACGGCACGTACACCGTCGTTGTCACGGGCACCAATGCCTCAAACGTGGAAGCAACAGAAAGCACAAACTTCACGTTGGCACAGGCGTTGCCAACCTTGAGCAACGCGACCTTTAACCCAACGCATCAAGCGGAAGGGCAAAGTGTCGCGGTCACACTGGAGTTTGACAAAGCGCTGCAAGCAGCAAGCGCAGAGCTGGGTGGTTCCGCCATCACACTGACCAAGACAGCGGATGCGAAACTCTGGACCGGTGATGTTGTTGTGCCAGTAACGTCAGAGCTAACCGTAGGCTTGGTGGTGAAAGATTACCAAGACCTTTCGGGGAATACGGGCGCAGAAGACCGCAGCCACTCGATGCCGATCACACCAACCTTGGCGATCACGCCAGTAGGCAATGTGGATAGCAGTAACGCCGCCGCATTGCAGATCACCGGTACTTCAAGCCGCTTTGATGGCCAAACCGTGAGCGTAGAAATCAAAGCGCAAGGCAGTGAAACGGTTATCGCTAGCGGCAGTGCCACGGTACAAAGTGGTGGCGCTTGGACGAGCAACGCGATGGACATCAGTGGTGAGCCAAATGGCACCTACACCGTGGTGGTGACGGGGACCAACGCATCGAATGTCGAGGCCACAGAAACGAGCACCTTAACGCTATCGCAGGCATTGCCAACCTTGAGCAACGCGACCTTTAACCCAACGCATCAAGCGGAAGGGCAAAGTGTCGCGGTCACACTGGAGTTTGACAAAGCGCTGCAAGCAGCAAGCGCAGAGCTGGGTGGTTCCGCCATCACACTGACCAAGACAGCGGATGCGAAACTCTGGACCGGTGATGTTGTTGTGCCAGTAACGTCAGAGCTAACCGTAGGCTTGGTGGTGAAAGATTACCAAGATCTTTCGGGGAATACGGGCGCAGAAGACCGCAGCCACTCGATGCCGATCACACCAACCTTGGCGATCACGCCAGTAGGCAATGTGGATAGTAGTAACGCTGCCACATTGCAGATCACCGGTACTTCAAGCCGCTTTGATGGCCAAACCGTGAGCGTAGAAATCAAAGCGCAAGGCAGTGAAACGGTTATCGCCAGCGGCAGTGCCACGGTACAAAGTGGTGGCGCTTGGACGAGCAACGTGATGGACATCAGTGGTGAGCCAAATGGCACCTACACCGTGGTGGTGACGGGGACCAACGCATCGAATGTCGAGGCCACAGAAAGCACAAACTTCACGTTGGCACAGGCGTTGCCAAC